>DAOWNU010000086.1 GCA_030642425.1 bacterium
GACCGGCCTCAACCGCCTCCGGCGGATTCGGCGTCATTTCAGATATACGATTCTCTTCGTCGATTCGCAATCCCCGATTGTCGCGCGGACGAGATATATTCCGCTGCCGATGGATTCGTCGGGCTGCCAGACAAATCCCCTCATCCGTCCTTCGGACACCTTCTCCCATAGGGAGAAGGAAACACCTCCCTCTCCCTCCGGGAGAGGGACCGAGGGTGAGGGGCGATAAACGATTCGCCCGTTTATATCAAATATCTCCACGCGGGAGGGTCTCAGACCCTCCCCTACGGAAATCGTCACCGACGAATTAAACGGATTAGGATAGGCGTAGATTGCGTATTCTGAAGGGATAGCTTCTCGTTCATTGATACTTTCAGTTGTATCGACAATCAAATCCGATGAATCAGGAAATCCATGTCCCCAGAAAAAAGCCTCTCGTCCAGTTGTTTCATCCCAGTATTCAACGAGAAACCAGAAATAATCGGGGCCGGATTTTTCAGCGGTCAATGGCCAACTATAGGGATAGGGTGTTCCGTATCTTCCAGAGCTATCGGCGTATATAAATGAGGATATCAATGTATCGCGACTTATAATAAGCGCCCAGTCGATCCTGTTTTCAACAGTATCAATTTTCACATAAAACGGCTCCTGACCGCTATCGGCTGGAAGCTCATAAAGCAGTTCTCTTGAATAATTCAACAAATCGAAAGAATATACGCAGTAGTCTCTTGATATGACATACATAAGTCTTGAACTGCCGTCTATTATTATAGGCCTAACATAGCTGCAACCTTCCAAATCAACGGGAAAAGCTTGCATTAAGCTACCTACACTATCTAACGGTTCTCCTCTATAGGTGTATTTGTAATAGAAAGAATCGATATCATCCCATGGACAAAAGAGTTTGCATACAACTACCGACGTATCAGCCGTTAATCGTTTCGCCATAAGGCCGCTAATACTTAACCCCGGCGGCCAAAACCAAGTTATCGGTTCAAACGGCGGTTCGTAGAAAAGGTCTAAAACTAAAATTCTTGGTGGCCACCCTAACTCGGCCATACAAAAAATCAAATCTTGAGAATCCGGATTGCAAGAAGAAGTAATATCCATGTATTCAAACGCTACCGAATGAATTGGACATGGATACGGAACGATTTCAAAAGTGAAATCGCCGTCTTCGTAGCGAATCATACCGAATTTTCCTTCTTCCTTAAACCACACAGGAGTCATAAAAGTTCCGTGATTATCATAACAAAGGTTTTCGCCAAATTCGATGTTCTCGTTTAAGCTCATCGAATCGTAATATAAGATTTCACTTGGATAAAGAGTATCATGATAAATTTTCCCTACTCGGAGTCTTACCCTTGAGTGAACATCTATTTTTTCTGCCAATAAATATAGCAATGTGTCGTTTCCTAAATTAACAGGCGGAATTAAAGCCGCATCCCATATTAACCATGGAGTATCGCAATCTTCGTAAATATAATCGAACTCGTAAATCGGTTCGGCCCATTCGGCGAAAAGGCTTCCGGTTAAAGCGAGAACAACAAGCAACCACATAATTATCGCACAGCTTCGTTTCATTTCATCCTTCACCTCAATTTATCATGACTTACTATTTCCGGTTTTGAACAACAACATCTCCGGCATTGCCAACCTCATCCTCGGCATTGCCGACCGACCTACGACTTATAGACCACGAAGTGGAAGGCGCTCTGCACGTTATCTCCCGCCAGATTATACATATAAACGATCAGTTTGCCGCTTTCGCTGCCCGTTTTCGTGTAGACGGCCTCGTACGAAGACCTGCAAACCGTGATTACCGTTGTATAGAATGCATATTGGTAAATCTCGCCCTCGATAGTGATCTCATATTGGTGGTTCAACGAGTCCCACTCGGCCGTTACGTTGTCGGTGCCGCTTAACAGATTGCCGTCCGTAAAGACCGTTCCGTAGGCAATCGCGGTTGCGGGGCTGGAATGGCGGGTGGTGTAGAATTCGCCCACTGTTGTGATGTCCTCTTGCGCATTAATTTCACCGCCAACATCGAGTTTCGATAACGGTGAGGACACTCCGAGGCCGATATTCCCGGCGGAATCGATCACGACCGGATATGCGCCGGTTTCGCAATTGTAAATCGACAAACGACCCGCCAACGCGCCGGAGGAAATCTCCCACGCCTGCGGGGTAAATTTTGAAAGCCTGATTGTAGGTTGTGCGGCCCATATTTCGAGGCCGTTGTGACCGATTGCATGGATGCCCAATTTCATTGTCGAAAAGCTGGAGCCGATCCCGATATTGCCGGACGTGTCCTGATAAATGTCCGCGCTCGAAAGGCTGTCGGAACTCGCCCACAGCGCGACCTGTCCGGCGGTTCCCGCGCCGGAGATGCCCGCGCCGGTGAGGTCTTCTTCGGGTTGCCATGTTGTATCGCCCCCGTTCCATTTGAGAACCTGCCCATCGGAAGCGCCCATATCGTCGAGCATGTCCGCTGTCAGCGCTCTCACGGCTATTCCCGATGTCATTGCGCGATTGGCGTCGTTCGCCCGAAGCGCATACGGGCTTGCGCCGAGCCTGTATCGCGGCGACATAATAACGGTGCCGTCCACAACGATTTCAATCCAGTATTGGTCGGCGAAATCGACCGAAAACGGAGTTATCGAGCCAAGCTCGACCTTGTAAATTGCAGACGAGTCGAGAGTTACGGCGTGGGTCTCCTCCCAGAGAAGCGAGTCGCCGGTTTCCGTGAAAAACATCCGGAAGGTAACATCGTGCGACCCGACTACCGGTTCACCGGTGGTTTCGTGTGTAAGCCTGCCCTGATACGAAATAATTTCCGGGACATCGGCGAAAGCGATTGCAACAATCACGCAAACGAAAATTGCCAAACGGATTCTCATTCTTTCTCCTTTATATATTGGTTTCACGCGCCCATTCTCCCGCGTCGTTCTATTAGGTCGATTATCAATATAGTATGCCATTTTGGTTTTTACAAGGATATTGTTTCCGCGTCTCACCACCCCGTGGATTCCCGTTTTCACGGGAATGACAAAAGGAGGTGCGGGAATGACAATATGGGGTTGCGCGGCCTTTGACATTTGAGCTTTGAGCTTCATTTGACATTTGGACTTTGGATTTTGAGCTTCATTTGGCCTTTGTCATTTAAGTTTCGAGCCTCAAAACCTCTCCCACCAGATAAAGGCTGCCGGTAACAACTATCAAGTCGCCGCTGCGGGATAATTTTCTCGCAAGTCGAATCGCATCGGCGGTGTTTGGAGTTTCATAAATAGCTATGTCGTCGAAATCCGCCATCGATTTCAAAAAGGAAGTGTCGGCGGCGCGGGGCCAGTCGAAACGCGTCAGAACTATCGAATCGGCGAAGCGGCGCACGATTTTCAGCATCCCGCGAATATCCTTGTCCCTGTTCGTCGCGAACACACACACGATCCTTTTCTCCGGCCAAATCTTTTCGATAGATTCGCCGAGCCTTTCGAGAGACATCGGGCTGTGGGCGCCGTCAACGAGGATTTCCGGAAAACCCGCCAACATTTGCATTCTTCCGGGCCAGACCACACAGCGAAGGCCGTCGCGAACGGTTTTTTCCGAAATATCGAATCCGCTGTCGCGCAGCGCAAGAGTAGTTGCGACAGCTGTCGCCCCGTTTTCCGCCTGAAATTCGCCCAGCAGAGGCAGATATAGCTTTTGCAATCGGCTATCCGGCAACCGGATCGAGAAAACGGTGCCCCTCGAATCGATTTCGACTCCCTCGAGAACGCAATCGACACCAATTTCCGTGATTTTTCCAGTGCCCGTTTTGCGTGCGCGTTCGCGAAGAATTTTCCTCGCTTCCGGCCCTTGCACGCCGAGAACGACCGGCACATCCCTTTGGAAAATCCCCGCCTTTCCAGAGGCGATCTCCCCAATCGTGTTACCGAGTATGTTCGTGTGGTCGAGACCGATAGTCGTGATAACGGTTATTTCCGGGCGCATGACGTTCGTGGCGTCGAGGTAGCCGCCGAGGCCCGCCTCGACAATCGCAATATCGACATTAATTTCCGCGAATATGCGAAAGGCGGCGGCGGTGAGAATCTCGAAAACCGTCCGGTAGTTCTTGCCTTTGCCCTCTTCTCTGGCGAGGGCGGCGATTTCCTCGATATGCGGCGCGAAGATTTCCGCGGACACCGGCTCGCCGTCGATTCGAATGCGCTCGCGCACATCGACAAGATGCGGAGAGGTGAACAGCCCGGTTCGGTATCCGCCGCTTCGCAATATCGATTCGACCATCGCGGCTGTCGAGCCTTTGCCCTTGGAACCCGCAATATGCACGGTCGGATATGCGAGCTGCGGGTTGCCCAAAATGTCGAGCGAACCGCGAAATTGACCGAGATCGTAACGGCAGGTATTAAACGGGGCGGGATTTGTCAGGCGTTCGTAATCCAGAAAGGAGTATAGCTGCTCGAGTGCCTTTTCGAAGCGCGTTTTCAAAATGTCATTCCTTGCTGGATTTCAGAATACCGATCACGAAGAATATTATAGAAAGGACGATGACAATCGTTGCCCCAGAGGGGATATTTAAATAATAAGACAAAAACAGCCCCGCAATCGAGGACAGGACGCCGACTATTATCGAAATAACAAAAAGGCCGATATAACTTCGCCCGATAAAAAGTGCCACCGTTCCCGGGATCACCAGCATGGCCGTAACAAGAATTATGCCCACAACCTGCACCGAGGCTATCACCGCGAGAGCTATACAGACCATCAGCCCGATCTGGATCGGGAAAACCGGCACGCCATAGACCCCGGCGATACTCTCGTCGAAGACATAAAACTGGAGTTCCTTGAAAAACAGGATCACATAAAGCCCGCCCAGAATGGTCACGATTAGAAGCACAAGCAGATCGGTTCTCGTGACCATAAGAATATTGCCGAACAGGTAACTTATGATACTGCCCGTGTATCCGGCGGACATCGACAGGAACACGATACCGAGCGCCATGCTGAGCGCGAGCAAAATTCCGATTAGGGCGTCGCGCGGGATAGCTTTCCTGCGGGAGATGAACGACACGCCGAGCGCCATCGCCACCGCGAAAATTGCGGCGGGTATCCGGGGGGTTATTCCAAGCAAAAGGCCGAGCGCCACGCCACCGAAAGCGGCATGAGATATGCCCTGACCGATAAAGGCCATCCGCTTGATTACCACGAATACCGAGAGCAGGCCGCAAATCGCGCCGGCAAACACTCCAGCGAGAAGCGCCCTCTGGAAAAAGCCGTATGTCAGCGGCTCAATCATGGGTGTCCAGAACACGTTTTGGCAGATTGTGGATTAGAAGCGAGCATTCATTACCGTAAATTTTCTCGATATCGCCCTCGGCCAGAGCGGAAGGTTTATCGTGGAAATGCAGCTTGCGATTGATGCAGGCGATATAATCCGCGTGCCGCGTGATAACGCCTATATCGTGGCTGACGAGTATTATTCCGATGTCCATTTCGTCGCGGATCCGCGCCAGAAGGTCCATAAAATGCTCCGAGGCCTCCATATCTACACCGGCGTCCGGTTCGTCGAGAAGCAGGATTTTCGGGCGAACCGCGAGCGCCCTCGCGATAAGTATTCTCTGCATTTCGCCACCGCTTACCTCCCCGATAAGCCGGTTCTTCAAGTATCCCCCATCGACTTGCTCCAGCGAATCCAGCGCGATCTTGCGGTCTTCGCGGGTCGGTCTTTTCAGAAGGCCGATCTCGCCGAAACGCGCCATCAAAACGGTTTGAAGCGCTGTCAATGGCACCTTCCTGTCGAATTCGCGGCGCTGCGGAAGATAGCCGATCCGGAAACCGGAAGCGAACGCCTTCTTTATGGGCATCCCGCCAATAAGCGCCGTTCCGCTGTCCGGGGCGATTTCATCAATAATCACCCGTAAGAGGGTCGTCTTACCGGAGCCGTTCGGGCCTATCAATCCGAGAAGGGTTTTCTCCCTCAATTGCAGGCTGACCGAATCCAGAATGAGCCGCGAGCCGCGATACAGCGTAACGTTGGAAACATCTATTAACGGGCTATTCGGCATCGAATCCACTTTCTATTGCTTCGATATTACGTTTCATAAGTTCGATATAGCCTTCGCCCACTTTGCCCAGCGGATCGATGTGGATTATCCGGACGCCGGTTTCCTCCGATATTATTTGCGCGGGTTTGGGGGATACCTGCGGCTCCACAAGGATGGCGAATGGTTTTTTTTCGGCGGCCATTTCGATAATTTCCGCAAGGTCTCCCGGCGTCGGCTGCTGGCCGGGGAAAGGCTCGAGCACGTCGAGAACCGGGATACCGAAACGCCTGCAGAAATAGATAAATGAGCCGTGATCGAGAATAACGGGCTTGCCTTTCAGCGCGGCGAGCCGTATTGCGGTCTCTTCCGAAAGGGCTTTTATCCGTTTCTTAAGGCGGTTGGCGTTTGCGCGATAATAGTTTGCGTTTTGCGGGTCGGCCTCTGCGAACGCGCTGGACATCGAGGGGATTATCATGTCCGCGACGATATTCGGGTCGAGCCAGACGTGCGGGTTGCCATGCGCGGCGATCTTGTCATCTTTCAAATAGCGCTGCCGCAGTCTCTCCGGCAGGGCCGGCAATGTCGGGACGCCCACCGATACCGGCACGATTCTCGGGCCGTCGTCGGCGTCGAGAGCTATCGGGGTCGCCCATTCGTCCAGGCCGAGTCCTATCTCGAACAGGATAGCGGAGTTGGCGAGTCTTCGGATATCGCCGGGGGTAGGCTCGTAAGTGTGCGGCTCCGCGCCGGGGGGTAGAAGTGTCTCGATTTTCGCGGCGCCTCCGGCTATCGAATCCGCGATAGAAGCGAGGGGTGGAATAGTCACGAAAACTGTGTATTTATCGCCGGGCAAGAATTCCCCCTTGCCCTTCTTGCCGCACCCGCACACGGCAAGCAGGGCCGATATTACAAGAAAAACCAATATTCTATTTGCACTCATAATCCCTCCTCAATTCAGGGCTTTTTTCAGGAAAATCAATGACCTTTCTATCTGATCGGGTGTGTTGTAAATGTGGAACGAGAACCTCAGGCAGCCCTCCCTGAGCGAGACAACGACATTATTCTCCCTCAGTTTCCGGCGCACCTCCGACGCATCCGGGACAAATATTGTTACGATGTGGCTCTTTCCGCCCGGCGTGCGGTCGCTGACAATCCGGACATCCGGGGTTCGCCGAACGCCCTCGCAGAACAGATCGGCCAGCCCTATATTATATTCTTCCACTTTGGCGATATCAAGCTCGAGCAGCAACTTTATCGATTCATCCATGCCCCAGAGATCGGAATAGGGTAGCGAGCCTATCTCGAGCCTGCGCGCGTCCGGCGCCTGCGGCAAATCGTGCCGGAGAAGATCGAGGAAATCCTCCGGGCCGACAAAATGCGAAAGCCAGGCATCGTATGCGGGGCACAACATTTCGAGGAAAGACCGCTTTATCTGCAAAAATCCGGTGCCGTAAGAGGACAGCATGTGCTTTTGCCCGCCGGAAGCGAAGGCGTCGAAATCCGTGCGGGCCGCATCGACCTTAAGCGCGCCCGCTTCCTGAATGCCGTCCACGAAAACGAACACCCCGCGTTCGTGGCATATTCGGAC
>DAOWNU010000115.1 GCA_030642425.1 bacterium
AATTCATTAGGCCTCATTCGAGACCCAATTATTGCAACGCACCCCTTTTTTCACTTTTTACGGTAAAATTTCCAAATTATCGCCGGAGTAGAGGGTGTTCATGCGTTTTTTTTTATTATAGTATCGCCTAAATAGGTATCATCTTAATAGAATGAGCTAGTATCAACTGAAGCTCCTTCTAAATACATACCGTTTTGATCGAAATAACCATTGAAAGTGCCGGGGAACCCACGTGATCCCATTTCTTCCTTATCGAATTCTAATGTAACATCTACCTCCATGTTGCCGGAAAAGTAGACGCGTTCTCTTTCAGGGCTGCCATTTATTAAAACATCGCCAATAGAGATACTTTCTATCTTTGTATTACTTGAAATTATGTCAAGCGCATTATGTAGATCATCATAGTCGGGCGTATTTGCTATAAGTTCTTCGAAAACAAAAGAGGCTATTTCGCCCAAATACAATTCTTTTAAAGCCGCGTTGTCCAAACGAGTGTTTATTTCCATTCTTTCTTGGTTATTTGGTTCGTAGTTGTCAAATATATATTGCGCTGCATTAAAGCGGATATCTGCTTCGTGGTGCGTTGTGCTAATCGCGTATAGGTATTCGTAACAATTGCTATTATATTTCCCTCCATACAATTCATTTACCAAAGCAATGAATGCGTCATATTCAATACGCTCGGTCGCTTCTACCGCTGCATCTGTATTTTCGTCGATTAATAAGCTCTTTATAATACTATCGATTGCTTTTGCCGATTCAGTATCGTAAGGCCATATTTCAGTTCCTTTGGGGTATGATTCTGTGAAGGGCCGAAGCAAATGCATCACATCAGATAATACTTCTTCTGGTATTTCATCTCTATGTTCTAAAATAGCGCCATCTAACGTAGTTATACCTTTTAACTGCTTATAGCTCTCAGGTAGAAATTGCTGAATGAGATCATAATTATTGCGTATTAACAGTATATTCGTTATTTCAGAAGAATCCCATACAAGCGTACGAATATCTCCATCATTATTATCTAGGCTATCAAGGAGTTTCTTTGCTCCAGCACTTACCGTAGTCGTAGTAGCAAGTAAAAAACCGTTCGCATTATGTTGAATAAGTTTATCTTTAATACTTGGATTCGGTAAATCTGATTCGCACACGGATTTCCCGCTTTCGGCATTGTCTTTACAACTCACTAACCAAGTAATTTTATCCTTTGATAGGCAACCGGTCAGAATTTCCGTGAATAATAAATCATATCCATCATCTGGTCCTCTCCCCGACCAACGTGGTGATAGGTTCATTCTTTTTCCGATTTGACGTATTAACTGCTCGAATCCTTCTCCAGGTATCGAAGATAATAATCCTGTATAATCTATAAGCGTTTTTTTCTTTTTTTTCATCGCATTGCGCCTTTTTTTTCCTTCTATCCAATTAAAATCCGGGGCGGCGGTTTGTTAAGGGCTATCCCCGCACTCAGTTTCATTTAGCTCCCAATATAATCCGTCCTTCGTTTTCGCACACTCTTAACAAAAGTATAGCCTATCGGTGCGCATTTCGCAAGGAAAATCTCTCGACTGCGGCTATTTTGGCATATTTACCCGCCGGAGGGGTCAAAACCGCGTAGAATAAGGCTTTCACTGCTCCGATGCGCTTCTCCACTCCTCCTATATTCTCCAAAACTGCATCGAAACTGCTTAAAACTGCTCCAACTCTCTTCTCCACTGCTCCTATATGCTTCAAAACTGCATCGAAACGGCTTAAAACTGCTCCGACTCGCTCCTCCACTACTCCTGCGCGGCTTTCCACTCCTCCGATGCGCTTCTCCACTCCTCCTACATGCTCTAAAACTCCTCCGACACGCTTCTCCACTCCTCCGATGTGCTTTAAAACTTTGTTTAAGGCCATGTCGGAGCTGTTGAGGTCCATTCGGGAGCGGTTAATGGCCGTATCGGAGCAATCAAAACGGGTTTGGGAGCGTGCAATTCTTGTTACGAATCGATCAAAACGAACTTCGGAGTAGTTTTTGTTCGTCTCGGAACGGTCAAAACGACCGCCGGAGCGGTTATCGAACGAAAAGGAGCAATCTCAGGGCGGAGTAACGAGAGAATATTAAATATCAAAAATCAAATAGAAAAATTACAAATCAAAAATCAAAATTATCTTCACCCCGATTTCTTTGTTTAACGGGGATTTTTAATTTTTGATATGTCATTTTGCATTTTACACTTTCATATTTAATTTTGCTTATTCCCCCCCTCCCATGACGCGGAGCGTCACCCAAAGCATTACACCGCGGAGCGGAGTAACGAGAGAATCGAGAGGGGGGCCGCTGGCGCGACGCTTGCCCCGGTGAAAGTTGTTATAAAAAATCAAGACTCAGCAAGCGGCGTGACAGCGGCGGCAGGGAGCTTTGGCGCGATTTGTGCCGGTTTGATTAACTGGAATGTTTTAAATATTGACAGCACAAATCGTGACAAAGCGCTGGTGAGCGGCGAATTATATGTTCAACCTTAATCGTTGACATCCAATGCCTTCATCATTATTATATCCCAACCTTTTGCCGGTGGGTGTTGTCCAGACTTTGTTTTTTCAAGCGCATTCGAAACGAAGGAAAAATCTAATGCCGACGCAAAAGAAGAAGCTGTTTATAATCGACACGAACGTTATCCTCTACGATCATCAGGCAATCTACAATTTCCAGGAACACGACGTCGTTCTCCCGATAGTCGTTCTGGAAGAACTCGACCGTTTTAAAAAAGGCAACGATCTTATAAACCTCGAGGCGCGGGAATTTATCCGGCAGCTCGATAAGATCACGGGCGACAGGCTTTTCACCAAAGGCATCTCGCTGGGCAAGGGGCGAGGACGCCTTTTTGTGGAAATCCACGCTCCCGCGGACGCCCTGAAAAATTGCGCTCTCGATATGGCAAAATCCGACCACCAGATACTCGCCATGGCAAAAGGCCTTATTGAAAAGCGGAAAGGCCGGCATGTGATAATCATAACGAAAGATATCAACCTGCGGCTGAAAGCAAAGAGCCTCGGAATCGACGCCGAGGACTACGAGACCGGCAAGATACGAAATATCGACGAGCTTTACACCGGTCGCGATATCTACGAGACTATCGACAAAAGCCTTATCTCGCGATTCTACTCGGAGCCTTTCAGTGTGCCGGTTGAGGAAATTCCACTTCGGCAGGCCCCCATCCCTAACCAGTATTTTATCCTGAAAAACGGAAGCTCGAGCGTGTTGGCCCGTTTCAATACCGGGACAGAGACTCTCGATAAGATTGACAAAACGACCTCTTACGGCATAACCCCACGCAACGCCGAGCAGATTTTCGCCATCGACGCTTTAATGCGTGAAGATATCAATCTGGTGACCCTCACCGGCAAGGCCGGCACGGGGAAAACATTGCTCGCGCTGGCGGCGGCATTGGCACAGAGAAGGCGATACCGGCAAATCTACCTCGCGAGGCCGATAGTTCCCCTCGGCAACCGCGATATGGGATTTCTCCCCGGCGATATTAGCGAAAAACTCGACCCGTTCATGCAGCCGCTCTACGATAACCTTTCCGTGATAAAGCACAAGTTCCAGCCCGAATCGCATGATTATAGGCTAATTGCTGAATTGCTGGATTCCGACAAGCTCCTCATCATGCCCCTCGCATATATTCGCGGAAGAAGCCTGGAAAATATCTTCTTCATTGTCGATGAGGCACAGAATCTCACGCCGCACGAGGTCAAAACGATTATCACCCGCGCGGGCGAGGGCGCCAAGATGATATTCACGGGCGATATCTACCAAATCGACACCCCATATCTGGACAGCCAGTCCAATGGTCTGACCTATCTTGTGGACAGGATGAAGGGACAGCCCGCTTTTGCGCAGGTGAACCTTATCAAAGGCGAGAGAAGCCCATTGGCGGAATTGGCCTCGAATTTGCTTTAATGGGCTTTGCGTAATTGACGGATTGTTTCCGGAGAACGATGTCCAAAGAACAAACAATGACACAGGAACAGCTCGATATTTCTTCCCCTCAGGAAACGGGAAAGCCACAGAAGGCGGCAATGCCAGCGGAACCGGCACTGCCGGAGGAAACTGCGCTGCCGATGGTCTCTATCGTTGTCCCCGTTCGTAACGAGGAAGAGTATATCGAAAGCTGCCTCGATTCGATTCATAATCAAACCTACGACCACGGCCGAATCGAAGTGCTCGTTGTCAACGGCTGCTCCGAAGATGCCACCGAGCGACTCGCCATCGAATTCAGCCATAAAACCGATTTAACGATTAGAATACTTCAAAACCCGGCGGGCAATACGCCCTGCGGCCTGAATACAGGCAGCCGAAATGCACGTGGCGATATTGTGGTCTTTTTCAACGGCCACGCGACAATGGCGCCGGATTTTGTCGAGAAGAACGTCCAATATCTTCAAGACACCTCCGCCGATGCCGTGGGTGGACTCGTTGTGAGCACGTGCAAAGTCAACAAGATCGTGCCGAAAAGTATCGGCTACGCTCTCAACAGCCTTTTCGGGCTTGGCGGAGTTACCGCGCGCACCGGAACAAAGGCGGGATATATCAGCAATCCGAGCTTTGGGGCATATCGGCGGGAGCTTTTCGACCGGTTCGGCTATATCGACGAGCGGCTTACGCGAAATCAGGACTATGAGTTCAATCAGAGAATATCCTCTTCGGGCGCGGCAATATTTTTCTCGCCGGAAATAAAAAGCCTTTATTATAATCGACCGACATACTCGAGCCTCTGGCGGGAATATTATAAAGCGGCCAAATGGCGCGCATTCATGATTGGCCGATTTGCCCGCGCCGTGATGAAACGGCATCTTGTGCCGCCGATGTTCGTGCTCAGCGTCCTCGCTCTCGGCGCGCTCTCGCCGTTTGAATCGTGGGCGATGTGGGCGTTGATTGGCGTGTTGGGCCTTTATTTGATGACCGCGTTAGTCTCCGCCGTGAGTATCGGCCGGAGCAAAGGCCTCAAACACGTTCCGTCTATCCTCCTTTCCTATATTATTATCCACTTCGCATTCGGCCTCGGTTTCCTCTTCGGAGTTCTGTATTTTGTGATTTTCAGACGGGGCAAATATATCCTCGGCGCGGAAGCGCAATAGCGGGTCGGCAATGCCGATGGTTGAGGTTGTGCGGTAATTTCCTTGCGCATTGAGAATAATGTAGTATATTTATGGCGATGCAAATAGATCGACTTAGAGCGTCAGGAATAACGCGCCCAACGCGGGAGCGTGGGTCCGGGAGAAAAATAAAAATGGCTGAATATAAAACATATTTAACCGATATCGCACTGAAACATCTAAAGCGATACCCCGAAAAGGACAGAAAGCTCATCGTCAAGAATATCGAGGCCCTGGCCGAAAACCCACTGTCAAAATCGAACGTCGTTAAATTGGTCGAATACGATATATCATACCGGATGCGTGTTGGAGATTACCGCGTCTTTTTTGAGAGGGAAGATAGCTTGAAAATCATCGACATAATCGATATATTACACCGCAGAGAGGCATACCGCAGGAGGTAAATATGCTCGAAACGGCTCAAATAATACGCGACAAGGACGAGAAAAAATTCGCGGTCATCTCATACGACGAGTTTCTTCGGTTGAAAGAACTCCTCAACGACGAGAAAAGACTCGAAAATTACTTAGAATATATTCATATCCAGAATGTTAAGAAGCGGTCGAAGGAAAAATTCACTCTCGAAGAGGTCAAGGCGGAACTGGCGTAGGATTGCTAAAAACCGGGCAAGACGGTTTTGGGAATATATTAAACCACTTAAGGAAGTGGCCACCAATGCCGAACCTCATAGAGTAACGGCCAAATTTCTGAGGATGTCCGGCAATTCCGACCAATTTTGCATTGCTAATTTTGAATTGAATCTTTATATTATATAGGTCGAGCGTTTTGATTTCGGGACAAGGTTCTAAGTGGGGTTATGTCGATTATTTTTATGTTCGAGAAAAAAATTACGAGATATTATGAATAAATCCACCGACGGCCGTTTCGCATATCTGATTCTGCTGCCGGTGGCACTGATTATAATCTGCGCGGGTTGCGCTTCGATTCCGACGGTCAATATCCATCCGGCGAAACCCGCCGGTAAAAACAAATTTATTTTACAAGGCGATTATTTATTAGCATACGATGCCATTTCGATGGTCGCAGAGGATGATTACGACGAGTTTAAGGATATTCGAATTCTTTGTATGATTCTCGGTGGTCGTTATGGGATCGGCGATAAAACAGACATCGGCGCAATGTTTTTCGTCATTCCCGAAAGCTTCGAGGCGAATGCAAAGCATTGTGTCTTCGGGGAAGACTGCCAATGGCTCTCGCTGGAGCTTGGCGCGGGATGTAATAAACAAACAAAAGATGACGGAATTGGAAATGCATTAGTGCATATTATTTTTTTTCCATGGGTTGATGAATATG
>DAOWNU010000250.1 GCA_030642425.1 bacterium
CTTTCCAACGGCGACAGGCTTCCCGTTGTGATGAGTTTCAACTGCCTTAGCGGATATTTCGACAACGAGACAGACAGCCCTTCCGATTACACCGGCGTTTCCGACGAGTGTTTCTGCGAACATTTTATCCGCAAATACCCCGGCGGGTGTGTCGGGATTATCGGCGCGACGAGGGTCAGCTATTCCGGCTTCAACGATTATCTGGCGAGGGGTTTTATAGACGGGATATGGCCCGATTTCGACACGGGATACAGCTATTCGACCGATTGGCGCACCGGTGCCGCGCTCGTATGGGGCAAGCTCTATATGGAGTCCACCTGGGACGATTGGGACCTCGAGTTCGAGCTTTTCCAATGGTTCGGCGACCCGACCATGAGGCTTTTCACCGGGAACCCGTCCGAATTCAGCGTAACAACACCCGACTATATTTTTGTGGGATCGAGCGAGTGCGATATCGATTGCGACGTCGATGGGGCATTGGCGGTCCTTACTTCCGGCGGCGAGATAATCGCGCGGGAATATGTAACCGGCGGCGGCGCGCATCTGACATTCGGCCCGGTGGCGCCGGACGCGAGGATATTTCTTACCGTCTCGGCGCACAATTATGTGCCGTTCATGGAAGAAATACCGCAGATTTACGCCGCGCCTTTCACTGTCTCGCCGGAATCTCTAATTGTCCTGACCATCGATACTATTTTGGTCGAAGTTCTCGACACGCTGGACGCCCCATATCCGGGCGTTACAATAATGATAGACGGCTTTTCTATCGCCGAGACTCTGGTTACCGATATTTCCGGCTATGTCCGTTATCCAATCGAGCCGCTCTATGCCGAAAGCCTCGATATAAGCGGCGAAAGGCCCGAGGGCGGGGAGATATTCAAATATAAACTGCCGGTAATCGGCGGCTCCATATTCGCGCCTATTTCCGTTGCGGTCGGCTCCGACGGCGCGCACGTCGAGGATTCGGTCGTTGTAGACATCGAGAGTTATGTTGTCGCGCTCTTGCCGGATTCCCCATTCGACTGGAGGCTCCGGGGCACGGGAATTGTGGACACATCGGGAACGATGAGCGCGGGCGATTCGCTTATTGTCGAATTCACACCGCTGCGCGAGGGCACGATAACTTTTACAACCGCCCGCGAAGGCGACGCGGTGGGACAAACCGCTATCCGGTCGGCTATCTGCTACGGCCCCCTTACCGGCACGATAGCGGATTTTTCCGGCGCGCATGTTGGCGCGGACATCGATATCAGAGTCTTCACGGCGGGCGCGGATACTTCGCTGGAGGACCCGGCATACATAACCCGCTCGATGCCCGTCGGGCATTTCAATTGCGGAAACCGCGTGCCATGCGCCAATTACGATTTCTATTTCTCCGGTTTCGGATGGCAAAAGGCATATCTGCCTATCGTTCACAATATCGACGGCGACCACGAAATAATTCTCGAGCGCGCGGATGTTACGCCGATATGGGGCGTCGTGAGGGACACCTCCGGCAGCCTGCTTCAGGCGGAGGTTGTTTTATTGGACCCGCGCGGCATGCAGCTTCGCAGAACGGCCAGCAACGACGCGGGCGAATATTATATCAGCGAAGTGCCGATGTTCGATTACCAGCTCGTCGCATTCGCGAGAAACTATCGCATGTTCACGACGGCGCTTCCGACCTACACCGCGCCCATGGTTTTCGATATCGATATGACGCCAGTGGATTACAACGTCCTTCTCGTCTCCAACGGCGGCGGAAGCTCGTCCGACAGCATCGAATCGTTCCTAACCGAACTGGGCATGAGTATCGACCGAAAGACCCACGTCCCGAGACTGGACACACTTCGCGGTTACGAGTTCGTGATATACTCCACCGGCGGAAATACGGGGGCGGGCATTGTGGACCTGCACGACGCCTGGAATCTGCTGAAGGGCCATCGCGGCGGCGTGAAAATAGTTTTCGAGGGCGGCGATATCGCCAAGGCCTACCTCGCCACGACAAGCCTGCCACTCGTTATCCTGGATTCGCTGCTCATGCTGTCCTCTTTCTTCTCGGACGACGCCGATACGACGCTGGAACTCAACGTCTTTCCCGCGCAGGCGCTCGCGTTGGCACACAATCCGGACACGCCGCCGAGAGCGATTTCGGACCACGTCCCACCGATGGAAACGGGATACCTCGATCTGGTTACAGTTCGGAATGCCGGCCTTCTTTATCATCAGACGGACTACCCGGGCAGGGGGGTCGTATCCTACTATTCCGACACGCTCGGCGCGGGCGTTCACCGTATCGCCCTGATGTTCTTCCGCTACGATGCCATGACACAGGACAACGCAAACCGCCGGATACTTCGCAATATTGTTGAATGGGTAAGGCCGCCCGATTTCCAGCACGGCGTCCTTGTGGGCAGATGCGCGGTGCTCGGGGGAAGCCCGGAAAATATCTGTGTCTCCGGCGGAACCGGCACGGACACGACACAGGATGACGGCAGATTCACACTCATTACCGATCCGGGCATATATAATGTCCTGTTCAGCTCGCCGGATATTATCGATTCCACCGTGTTGAATATCGAATTCGCGCCCGGAGTGGTGTCGGCGGGATTTGTTGCGGTTCTTAGGGCATCCGACCCGGTTCTGGAGACCGATTTGCCGGCGTCGTTCGAGGTCGCGGGCGCATATCCCAACCCGTTCAACGGCACGGTGGCATTCGATATTGTCTCGCCGTCGCGGGCGGATGTCTCGCTCACGATATTCGATATCGACGGGCGAAAAGTATTCCGTTCGGAGAGTTCGATAGAGGGCAAAGACAGGATTCTCTGGGACACGTCCAACTCCGGCGACCTGCCCAGCGGGATATATTTTTACCGTATCGAGAGCGGCGGCACGATATTCGGCGGCCGGGTTCTTATGGTCAAATAGCTTCCAATACGGGCGCATGGATGCGGGAAAATAAGGTAAAAGGTAATAGGTATTAGGGAATAAGGCTATGCACCACATCGAACTTGTCATTCCGGGCTTGAACCGGAATCCATTTCTTTTGCCGAGTCGCGAAGCGTCGAGGCCAATTGCCTCCGGCGCGTGCCGGCCATTCCGGCGAAGGCCGGAATCCAGCGGTTGTGAAGGATTAGACAACAACGCTTATCCAATAATGAAAGAGAACTAAAAATGCTTGAACTTTGGGAAAAGATCGCCGAAGCCGCGGAAAATTGCGGCCTGAAAACAAGCTATATTGCGAAAGCTGCCGAACTTAATCCTTCGACTGTGAACAGATACAGAAAAGCGCAATTCCGGAAGAATATATCGCGGCTCGAGAGGTTCATTAAAGTGCTGGGATACCGCCTCGTTCTGGAGAAAATCCCCGACCGCGAGGACGTCTATCGCAAAGACCGGTTGTTTCATCTGCCGCCGCTGCCGGAAAAGACCGAATAAGCGATGGCAACGGCCATCGATGCGGTGGTGTTGCTCATCGATAGCGTGGTGAATGGTATCGATCCGGTGGTTGCGGTCATTTATCGTGTGGTCGAGTCCATTTTCCCGATGGTAAAAGTTATCGATTGCGTGGTTATGCTCATTGAACCGGTGGTGACGGCCATCGATTGCGTGGTTATGCTCATAAACCCGGTGGTGACGGCCAAAATGCTGGTGGTCTCATGCAATCGAGTGCTCGGATAAGAACGACCACCGCTTGTTTAAGTGTGACCACCGCTTGTTTAAGGGCGACCAACGCTTGTTTAAGTGTGACCAATGCTTGTTTAAGAGAGACCGATGCGTATTTAAGGACGACCAATGCTTGTTTAAGGACGACCAACGCTTAAATGGGAGTAACCAACGCTTGTTTTAGAGAGACCAACGCTTGTTTTAGAGAGACCAAGCTGTGTTTTCTCTCGTTCCCCCGCTCCCGGTGGCTGTCTCAAAACCTCTTTTATTTACAAAATAATTATGTATATTGTTTTTGCAAATAAAATGGAGGTTTTGAAATATGAGCTATGAGATACATGC
>DAOWNU010000386.1 GCA_030642425.1 bacterium
GCATGTATCTCATAGCTCATATTTCAAAACCTCCATTTTATTTGCAAAAACAATATACATAATTATTTTGTAAATAAAAGAGGTTTTGAGACAGCCACCGGAGCATAGGCACGAGAGTAATGCCATCATTAAAAAAATCAGGACGATAGCAAAAAAGGTATTAGGTCAAAGGTAAAAGGTAATAGGTAAAAGATTCAATTCACAATGATCGATTAGCAATTAGCAATGCAAATTCCCCTTCCCTTCCCCGGAGATTGCGCCGCTCCCTTCGACAGGCTCAGAGAATAAAAGTCGGGAGGGCACATTGGCCCTCCCATACAATTTGAAAAGATAATTTTTATAGGAACGAATTGCATTCGCCCGCTTTGGATTACGCCGTTGGCCCCTATTTCACAAGCAGTAGCTTTTTGCTCGTCTGTTTGCCCGGTGTGGTGAGAACCGCGAAATATGTGCCGCTCGGCGCGCCTCCCGGACGCCAGCGAAGATTGTAGCTGCCTTCGGGAAGCCTGTCCGAAATCAAAGTCGCCTGCCTGCGGCCGGTAATATCGAAAATGCTCAAATCGACCTGCATCTGCTCAGGGATAGTGAACGCTATCGTGGCCTCGGCGTTGAACGGGTTCGGATAGGCCATCGAAATAGCCGGTTCCGCTGGCAGTTCCAGCTTGGATTCCTTCGCGAGCGCAATCTCCTCGCGCAAAATATCATATACATAAACGCCATAGAACCGGTCGATTCCAACAAGCTTGTCGCCATCGACATAAACATGATTCCAATAGCCGTTGTCCGGAAGCTCCGCCACAAGTTCGACTTCGGGGAGCGCGGAAATGTCATACACTTTCAGCGCACTCTGGCCGTCGGAAAGGAAAGCGTAATCGCCGTCGATAGCGATATCCGTGCCCCACGTCGAGGCGTAAGAAGCGAGATGTATCGGGCTTTCGGGCACGCTAACATCGATAATCGCGAGGCCGTTCGGGCCGTCGGCGGCGAGCAGGAAATTATCCACGAGGGCGATGCCGTTCCCGCCGTTGCTGCTCGTCAGAATATAACTAAGCTTTTCGGGGATACCGTCGCCGAGTTGGAAAATATGATAGCCGCCCCAATAATCGCCGGCATAGAGGATATTGTTCTCGATAATCAGGTCGCAGAATTGGACGCTGCGGTTTTCGATTCGGTAGCCGCCTCCGAGAATTGCGCCATCGACCATCGGCAGGATAGAAATTCCCGGCCTTCCGAGGCTGACCGCGCAATAGCCGTCGCCGAAAGCCAACTCGCCTATCGGGTCGAGCCTATCCACGCGCGCGACAGGATATTCGGCCACCCAGTCGCCGTTCATCCGGTATCGCTCCACGAAAATATTCTCGAACGAACCGTCGCGCGCGCCGAGGATGTAAATATCGCCGTCGAAAGATTTGACATCCCAGACCGAGCGAAGGCGCTCATAAGCGAGCGTGTCGAGAAGGATCGGATATTTGGCCATCGCAATATTATAATGAAGGACGCCGGAGACACCCGCCGCCACGAACAGGTCGTCGCCGACCAGCGCGGCCCGCTGCGGGACGTCGTAGGTCTCGATCCTGCCTATCTCGACCGGGCTTTCGATATCCATCACAAGATAGGCCGAAAGGCCCCTGTGGGAATTGGCGAGATAGACGACGTCATCGCGGAGAACGCAATCGAGCGTGGGCATATTCCCCAATTTCCAGACAATTTGTGGGTCTGTCGACCCATCGACCATGCGGTAGATAGCGAAATGCTGCAAGCCGCCGGCGTAAAGGATGTTGTCGTAGGCCTTCACAACTGTCGGCGAGGGGAACGGGAAGCTGAATAGGTGTTTCCCGATTATCGAAGGCTCGTTGGGGTCGCGCTCGTCGAGGCGGCCATAGACGACGATATTCTCGTAGCCCTTGACAGTCGTGTAAATCCCCTTCTGGACGCCGGTGAAGAAGAACTGCTTTGGGTTTGCGACAAAAAGCACGCCCAGCCCGAGGTCGCCCGCGGCGATATATATCTTGTTGTTGTGAAAATCGATTTTCACGGGCGCGCCGTTGAGCGAGACGGAGTTCAGCAGGAACGGCTCGTGCGGGCGGCTGACATCGAGAGAGGCCACAAAATCCGCGCCGGTGAGATACATCACGCCGTTGTCGAGGTCCATATCGGTGAAACGCTTGAACTCGGGGTCTTCATAGACCGGAAATTTGCCGATAGGATATGGGCGATAGTAGTCGGTGATGTCGAATATCTCGAGGCCCTCTTTTTCCCAGAGGACATAGAGGCGGTTCGCATCGACAATTATCGATTTAATATTGCTGTGA
This sequence comes from bacterium, assembly GCA_030642425.1. GTDB lineage: Bacteria > UBP14 > UBA6098 > UBA6098 > UBA6098 > DAOWNU01. The sequence continues at coordinate 2,313 of DAOWNU010000386.1, forward strand.
TGCCCCTCGACAGTGCCGACCAGCTGGGGGAAATCCCGCTGGTAGATGTTGTAGATATTCAGCGCACCGCCGACACCGGCGTAAATTACCTGACCGTCCGAGTTGATTGCCGCGGTCGGGTTCATGTCGATACGGGCGGCCTTTTCGAGATCGATTCCGGCGGTGAGAAGACCGGCGGCGAGGGCTATCATCGTTAATAGGGCTGCTGTTTTTTTCATGATTGCTCCTTGGTTGCAAAGACGACTTCGCATATAGTAATATATGCATTTCATTTTCGATTTCAAGGCGGCGGAACTTTTTATTTAGCAATATTTGTGCCCGAAAATAGAAGGCTCCCTTCGACTCCCCGTATGACAACGAAAAACTCTTGACAGTTTTTTCGCTTGGGCGGGTTTTTATCATATTTTGCCCGAAAAAGTGGGTGAAAATCACCACAAGGAAGCCAAAAATCACTTCAAGGA
>DAOWNU010000205.1 GCA_030642425.1 bacterium
ACTCGTTTCCGGCGAGCTGCCGTGGGATTCTGTGATATTTATCGACCTGGATAAAAAGGCCGATCGGCTGAATTTCCGCGCCGTGGAACCCGATGTGTCAAAGGTCGCCGAAGAGGTCGAAGAAGCCGAAGAGCCTGAAAGTGTCGAAGGATAGTCCTTCCGCAGGTCGAGCGAGAAGCTTAACCTTTTATATAAAAAGATTCAATCCAAAATTAGCAATTATCAATTAGCAATGCAAAATTGGTCGGCAACATCGCCCGAAGGGACGAGCAAAATTTCTCTTGCGAGTTGCGAAATATGGTTTATATTGAAGGCGATGTAAATTGAATCGACGCGGAGCGTCGGGAAAAACGCCCACACGGGAGCGCTGGAACGAGAGAAAATTACATCGGCGCGGAGGCTTCTCGGACGCGTGCAGAGGCCTCTCGGACGAGTGCAGAGCACTCTCGGGGCAATGCAGAGCACTCTCGGACGAGTGCAGAGGGCTCTCGGGGCAACGCACTACCCTCTCGGGGCTCTGCAGAACCCTCTCGGACGTGCGCAGAGGGCTCTCGGGGCAATGTTTTGGCCACCCGGAGCATGTTTTTCGCCACATTCCGCATTTTTAAATTATTATAACATAAGAAAGAGTAGTAACTTACAGCCTTTTGGGTATTTTAACCCGTTTTGTCGTAATTCGTTGTTTTTTAACATGTTATCGTAAATCCAGGTGTCGAAAACCACGGGAAATGTGCCCAAAACAACGATCTACTCGTCGAGTGAGACAATCTACTTGCCAAGTGCTACAATCTACTTGCCAAGTGCTACAATCTACTCGCCAAGTGGCACGATCTACTCGTCAAGTGCGTCGATCTACTCGCCAAGTGGCACGATCTACTCGCCAAGTGCTACGATCTATTTAATAGATTATGCCACTCGGGCAATAGACTATGGCACTTACGGTGAATGGGAGAGAAGCTCCAGCTTCGAAGGCGGGGGAAAATGGCGAGCAAAACGAACAACCTGCCAAGCAAAAAAAATCAATTTAAAATTATAGTAAATAATTCTTGCGCTTGTTGCAAATTTATTTATATTGAATCGCTTCCGGCGCTCGATGCGTGGCGGAAAATCGCTCGATGCGTGGCGGAAAATTTACGCTTATACCCGCATGTTCGCGTTGAATAGCGGGACTATTTAGTTATGTTTGAACAACTTACGGAAAAAATCGAGACTGTTTTTCGTGGTTTGACATCGAGAGGACGCCTTAGCGAAGACAATATCAAGGGCGCGCTCAAAGAGGTCAGGCGTGCGCTGCTTTCCGCCGATGTCAATTTCAAGGTTACGAAGGAATTCATCGCGCGCGTTCAGGAAAGGGCCGTGGGACGGGACGTTCTGGAGTCGATAACTCCGGGACAACAGTTCATTAAAATTATTCACGACGAACTGGTCGATCTGCTCGGAGGCCTGGCGCCCAATATCGAACTGCCCCACAAGACGCCGACAAATATAATGCTGGTGGGGCTTCAAGGCTCCGGCAAAACGACTTCGGCGGGAAAACTTGCGCGGTTTTTCGCAAAGCGGCAGTTCAAACCGATACTTGTGGCCTGCGATATACATCGACCGGCGGCGGCGAGACAGCTCGAAATTGTGGCGAATAACGCCGGATATCCGTCGATCATGTTCGAGGAGGGCGAAAAGCCCTCCGAAGTCGCAAGGCGCGCGCAGTTCGAGGCCCGGCAGTTCGGCTGCGATCTCGCAATTCACGACACGGCGGGGCGGCTTCATATCGACCGGGACATGATGGCGGAGGCGCGCGAACTCTACGACGAGATAAATCCCGATCTGGTGCTTCTGGTTCTCGACGCAATGACCGGGCAGGAAGCGGTATCGGTCGGCGAGGCGTTCACTTCGGAGCTTGGCGTCGATGGCTTCTTGCTCACAAAGCTCGACGGCGATGCCAGAGGCGGCGCGGCGCTCAGCCTTCGGCAGGTTACGGGCAAACCGGTTCTTTTTGTCGGCGTTGGGGAGAAACTCGACGCACTCGAAAGATTCCACCCGGACCGGATGGCGGGACGAATACTCGGGATGGGCGATGTTGTCACCCTCGTGGAAAAGGCCGAGCAGACTTTCGACGAGAAGCGGGCGAAAGAATTAGAGAAGAAGCTGCGGAAACAGACGTTCGATTTTAACGATTTCCGCGATCAGCTCAAGCAGCTAAAAAATATGGGGCCGATCGACGATATTCTGGCCATGATCCCCGGCATGAAAAAATCGATGCTCAAGGGAATTCAGGTCGATGACGGCGCCACGAAACGGATCGAGGCGATTATCAACAGCATGACGCCTTCGGAGAGGGCGAAACCGGGGTCGATCGACGGAAGCCGGAGAAAACGGATTGCCCGTGGCAGCGGCACAAGCGTTCAGGAGGTCAACAGACTTCTCAAGCAGTTTTTCGAGATGCAAAAAATGTTCAAGAAAATGGGGCGCATAAAAAAATTCGCAATGCCCCCCGGATTTGGATTATAACAATCATAATACGGAGGTTCTAAGTTGGCAGTTAGTATCAGATTAAGACGCGGCGGGAAGAAAAAGCAGCCCTTTTACCGTATAGTAGCGGCGGATTCGCGTTGTCCGAAAGAGGGACGTTTCCTGGAAATACTCGGCTATTACAATCCAATCCCGGAGAATGAAGAGGTCGAGGTTAAGGCGGAAAGGTTGATCTATTGGCTCAAAGTTGGCGCTCAACCAAGCGCGACCGTAAAAAGCCTGCTGAAAAGAAAGGGCATCTGGAAAAATATTGTTGCCGGAATGGCGGGTGAGCCTTTTGTGGTCGAGCCGGCAATAGAAATCGAAGAAATCGCTCTCAAAGAGCTGCCGATAGAAGATATTCCTGTTGAAGAACTGTCGGTAGAAGATACATCCGTTGAAGAAACACCGGTAGAAGATATTCCTGTTGAAGAAACACCGGTAGAAGATATTCCTGGTGAAGAAACGCCGGTAGAAGATGTTCCTGTTGAAAAACCGCCGGTAGAAGATTCACAGATTGAAGAGGTTACTATTGAAGAAGTTACTGAGTCTGTTTCAGAAGAGTCCTAAAGGGACAGAAGGAGATGGCGAAATGATGGTTGAATTTGTCACATACATCGCCAAGGCGTTGGTTGACAACCCCGACGAGGTCGAAGTCCAAGAGGTTACCGGCGAGAGGACAGTTGTTTATGAGCTTCGCGTCAACGAAAAAGACCTCGGCAAGGTTATCGGAAGGGGCGGTCAGACCGCACGTTCGATCCGCACGCTGCTTAGCGCGGTAGCCGCCAAGCAGGGAAAGCGCGCGGTATTGGAGATAATAGAGTAAGGCTTTGCGAATCGCAGCTTTCACCCTTTTCCCGGCGCTGTTCGACACCTACCGGAGCGAAGGGATATTCGCAAAGGCGGTGAATGCGGGCCTGGTCGAGTTGAACGCGCTCGATATCAGGGATTTCACCGTCGATAAGCACCGGAACGCCGACGATATTCCCTACGGCGGCGGCGCGGGCATGGTGATGAAGCCCGAACCGATAGTCAGGGGAGTCGAGTCGCTCGGCGCGGAATTCGAGGGGGCGGAGAGAATTATTGTCAGCCCCCGTGGAGAGAGATTTACTCAGGCCGGGGCGGAACGTTTGAGCGAGGCCCCGTCGCTGATCGTTATTTGCGGAAGATATAAAGGTATCGACGGCAGGGTTCCGGAAATCCTGAATGCGCGGGAAGTCTCTATCGGAGATTATATTCTCGGCGCGGGCGAGATAGCGGCGCTCGCTATTATCGACGCTATCGTTCGGCTCATTCCGGGATTCCTCGGCGACCTCGATTCCGCAGAGTTCGATTCTCACAGCGGCCCCGGAAGATTGCTCTCGCCGCCGGAATACACCAGACCCGCAGAATTCAGAGGTTATAAAGTTCCCGACGTGCTCCTGTCCGGAAACCACGGCGCTATCGAAAAGTGGAAAAGACGGCAGTCGATCGGTATAACTAACAGACTGAGGCCGGACATTCTCGAAAAAGCTGAGCTTACCGCCGAAGAGATGGCCTTTATTGAAATTTTGAAAAATTTGAAGATTGAAGACAGCAATAATTTGAAAGAAAATTCTTAGAAGGAGTTGAAATGTCCGACGCTATTATACGAAATGTAACATCGTCCCAGTTGAGAGATATCCCGGAGTTCAGCCCCGGCGATACGGTCAAAATCCATGTGAAGATAGACGAAGGCGACAAAACACGGATACAGGTTTTCCAGGGGATAGTTATCGGCCGCAAAGGGCGCGGCGCCACGGAATCCATGACGATCCGTAAGATCTCATCGGGAATCGGCGTGGAGAGGGTTTTCCCGATCCATTCACCCACCGTGCATAAAATCGAGGTTATTAAACTCGGCAAAATCCGCAGGGCAAAGCTGTATTATCTTCGCGACAAAGTCGGCAAAGCCGCAAAGGTCAAAGAAAAGCGGGTTATAAAGAAGAAATAATGGCGCGGAAGCGTCGAAATGGGATAGGGCCTTCGGAACTCGAACTGGAGCTTCGCGGCGAGAAATTGCTTTTTGCCGGACTGGACGAGGTGGGACGGGGGCCGCTCGCGGGGCCGGTCGTTGCGGCGGCGGTGATATGGGATTACGGACAGCCACCGATGGGAATAAACGATTCCAAGCTCCTGC
>DAOWNU010000169.1 GCA_030642425.1 bacterium
CCCGTATCTCCAGAAGACTCGGAAAAGAGACTTTGTGGCTCTTTCTCGTGGATCAGTTTTTGCACGTGGGCCTCATTATTCTGGCGGCGTATTTTCTCCGTTTTCGCCCCGTCCGGAGTATTCCGGCCTACCCGCCGATGACCATGGGAATGCTGTCGATATGGGCGGTTCCTATTGTGGTTGGACTGGCCAAGGCTCAATTCAGCAGGATAAAAATCGAGCCGGATTCCGCAATGGGTGCGGGAAGAAACAAACTCGGGATGGTAGAAAGGCTGGGGCTTTTTACCGCGGGAGCCGCCGGGGGATGGTTCTTATTGGCGTCTCTTGTAATTATCCCCCGCATAATTCTGTGGTCTAAAGGTAAAAAAATCGGTTCGACGCCCGTGTCGTGGGCGCTGGCTCTCGGATTAGGCCTAATTGCGAAACTGATAGTATAGCGAACACATGAAGTTACTCAAGATAGACAGCCTTGCGATAGATTCTCTCACCAACGATAAGGTGATTGTTCTCCAGACGGAGGATGGGGAAGTTATCCCGATCTGGGTCGGCAATGTCGAGGCGGTTTCGATTGCAATGGCGCTTTCCGGGACAAAGCCGCGCAGGCCGATGACGCACGATCTGCTCGTCAATATCCTCTCCGGTTTCGACGCGAGGCTTCTCCGGGTTGTTATTACCGCGCTTGTCGATAATACATTTTACGCATTGGTCTATCTGCAGCGGGGAGAGGATCTTGTCGTTATCGACGCGAGGCCTTCCGATTCAATTGCCATCGCGCTCCGCAAGAAGGCCTCAATATTTATTGAAGACGACGTTCCGCTGTTTTCCGCCGATGTCGAAGATGAGAATCGGAAAAAGATCGAGGACCGTCTCAGGCGTGTCGAACCGAAAGAGCTTCTTGGAGGCTGAATGATAAGGAGTTTCGAAGAAAGAATTCCACAGATCGACAGCACGGCATTTGTCGCCGAAAACGCGGCAATAATCGGAGATGTAATATTGAAAGAGCGAGCGAGCGTCTGGTTCGGCGCGGTTCTTCGCGGGGATATAAACTCGATAACGGTCGGCGAAAGATCGAATGTTCAGGACCTTTGTGTTGTCCATGTCGATAAGGATAAGCCCGTTGTTATCGGGAACGATGTAACTGTCGGGCACGGCGCGATCCTGCACGGCTGTGTTATCGAGGACGACTGCCTTATCGGAATGGGCGCAATTGTTCTCGACGGCGCGGTGATCGGCAAAGGAAGTATAGTCGGAGCCGGCGCGCTTGTCCCGCCAAATAAAAAAATAAAGCCGGGCACGCTCGTCGCCGGAGTTCCCGCACAGAAGCTGCGGGGATTGTCCGATGCGGATCGCAAATCGCTTATAAATCACGCCCTATCTTATTCGGAGTATGCGAGAAGGCATAAAGAAATATAGTATCGCGGCCTTGCTGCTTCTGGCGGCAGCCGTTTCGGCATGGGTCAATCCCGAATACATTGCCGAGCGTTTTAATGAAGCGCTTTCGGCGTATCGTTCCGGGGATTACTCGGCCGCCCATTCGAAATTCACCAATCTCAACATGGATTCGCGCGGCAGTCAGTATTATTCGATGACCATATTCATGATCGCGCTGAGTTCCTACGATGCCGGGAATTGGGACGCCACCGCCCGCGAATTCGCCGATTTCGCGAAAACTTTCCCCGGACACCCATCGGCGGCGAAGGCGAGAGTCTATCAGGGGAACTCTCGATACAAAACGGGAAACCCCATCCCGGCTGTCGAGGCCTATCTTCTCGCGATGGATATCGCATCCGAAAAAGATATCGAGACCGCTGAAATCGCCAGACGCTCCGCGCGGGCAATCCTCTGGGGCGAACTGACAATGGACCAGCTTCAGATAGTAGGAGAGAACGCCGGCGGCCCGTCGTCACAGATTGTGGACTATATCCGCGTTTTGCGCCACGAACACGGCGGCGAACTCTCGCGCGCGCTGGATATATGCAATCGCAGTCTTGGCAGGCGTTCGAAGGGATTCTATGCGGACAGCCTGAAAGCCCTCTCCGCGAGTATTTCAGCCAAACTTACGGACCATTTATCGATAGCTGTATTCGCGCCGACATCGGGCGTCTATACCGAATACGGACAGAACATGCTCAACGGCATCCGGCTGGCGATAGACGAATATAAAAAAGAATCCGGCAAGAAGATCGATTTGCTGATAGAGAACACCGCCGCGGATATTCTTGTCGGCGCTTATGCCGCGAGAAATGTCTATTCCACAAAATCCCCGGTGGCCGCTATCGGGCCGCTGCTTTCCGACGTCGCCGTTCCGGTGGGCGCATTCAGCGACGAATATCGCATCCCGCTCGTATCCCCAACTGCCAGCAAGGACGGCCTTGCGGGGATTTCTCCCTTCGTTTTTCAAATCGCCACACCGCCTTCGATAGGAGCCGGCAAACTTGCGGAATACGCCGTCTCGAAGCTTTGGATCACCCGTTTTTCAGCCCTTGCGCCGGATGATCCGGTGGGACGAAAGGCGGTTTCATACTTTGCCGAAAAGGTCGAGTCTCTCGGCGGTGAAATGGTGAGCGTTTCGTATTACGCCGAAGGCACGGTGGATTTTTCGGAACACCTGAAACACATAAGACAGCCCTATTATGACCAAATGAAACGTTTCTCCGCGCGCGCCGATACTACGGATTACCGTTTCTACAAACCCAACGGCACGATGCGCGACGAGGGGGAATGGATAATCGGCATCCCGGCGATATTCATCCCCGCCTACTATGAAGACCTGATCAATATCCTGCCTCAGGTGCCTTTCAATTATATACAGACGCGGCTGCTCGGCGCCAACGGCTGGATAATCGACGATGTGAAGAGCATGGACGCCTCGTATATCGACAGCGCGATAGTTGTCGCGGATAATTTCTGGGCGAACACGGAAGCCGCCGGCTGGGACAGATTCTCGAAGAACTACCGCAAAGCCTACGGTTCCGGGCCGGATCGAATTGCGGCTCAAGGCTACGATGCCGGCAGGATCGTGTGCGCGGGGATCGCTTCGGGAGCTATAACGCCGGGACAGATGCGGGATTATCTGTCCGGGGCTTCCGATTTCGATGGCCCGGGTGGCGGAGTTACATTCGACGCCAGCGGCACAAACACAAGGGTAAATCTGATCGTGTTCGACCGGAGAACCCCAAAAATAATTCTGGAGTGAGATGACCGACGATAAAAGCAAGCCTATTCTTAGGATACAAAAACCGGACGGCTCTATCCACGAGGCGGGGGTCGAAGAACTCGCGCTTATAAACCATGTGAACTATCAGGCCCTTGTGACATTGCTTATCAAAAAAGGGCTGATCGACGTAAAAGAGCTGCTGGGCGAGGTCAACAGGGTCCATACAAAGCATCTCGAAGGATGATGGAAAAATTCTCGTGGTCGATACGCCCCGCGGAAAAGGATAAGGTTCGCGCGATCTTTGGAGCTATTGTAATAATTTTGACCGGAGTCGTGGTTTTCTGGGCATCGGACGATAACATTGTTTTCGGATTGGCTTCCGTTGCTCTTATGGTTTTCGCGTCTTCGAAGTTCTATTTTACAACCTATTATTACGCCGATGGGATCGGGATAGGGGAAAAATTCCTCGGATTCCAGAGAACGCGAAAATGGCACGAGTTCAAGCGAATTACAAAGGGAGAAAAGGCGGTCTCTCTGTCGCCATTCGAGAGGCCCCGCCGACTCGACAATTACCGGGCGTGGTTCGTTCCCGTTCCCGATGAAAGAACGAAATCTTTCATTGTCGAAATGATAGAACGGGCCAACGACCAAAGCGATTCCGAAAACGCGCTCGAAAGCGTAGAATAATTGGATTATGCAAGAAACTTTTTTTCATGTGGATTGGGATAAAGAGTTCGCCGAGGAGCTTCAGGAGGACGAACTCGAACTTTTTGATAGAATTGCCGTGGAGATCGCGAAACGGCAAATGACGGTTCCGGCTCTTATGCTTCTCGAGGGGTTCAAGCCCCTCAACTGGATTGGAAGCCAGATAATGCTGTTTCTCGAGCCGATGACCGTGTATATGTTGAATATTAAGGAACTCCAGATATTGCGCAGGGCTTTCCAGAAGCGCGATTCTATGGAGGTTTTTGCAAAAAAAATCGAAGAGGCCGACAATAAATTCGGCCCGAAAAAAAAGAAAAAGCGGAGGAGTCCCGATGGTTAAGAATCCCGAGGATATCAAAGTAATCCTCGCAACAGACTGCGGCTCGACGACTACTAAAGCGATACTGATCGTTCATCAGGATGGAGAATACCGTCTCGCAGTTCGCGAAGAAAAGCCGAACGAATTCGTCGAGATCGACGAAAGCGACGAAAAGAAACATAGGACTAAACACAGAAGACCTGTGATCCGGGGCGAGGCTCCCACGACTGTCGAATCTCCTTTCGAAGACGTAACTATGGGCGTGCTGAACGCGGTAACCGAAGTCTCCGAGCTTTCCGGCCTCGAGCTGATCTCCCCGGATGACCGGATAATGAGGTCTTCGACCGACGGCAAGGGATGCGATATCTTTATCTCGACGTCCAGTGCGGGCGGCGGACTGCAAATGATGGTGGCGGGTGTCGTTAAAAACATGACCGCGAAATCCGCCGAACATGCCGCCCTCGGAGCGGGGGCCATCGTGATGGATGTGATAGCGTCGAACGATAAGCGGCCCTCTTACGAGCAGATCGAGAGAATTCGACAGCTTCGCCCGGATATGATCCTGCTTTCTGGCGGTATCGACGGCGGAACCGTGAAACACGTTGTCGAACTTGCGGAGCTAATATCCGCCGCAGACCCGAAACCACGGCTTGGAATTGGCTATCAACTCCCGATAATATTTGCCGGTAATATCGACGCGAGAGGGAATGTTAAGGAAATTCTGGAGAACAAGGTTGATCTCAGGATAGTTGATAATATCCGTCCGGTGCTGGAGGAGGAGAATCTAAAACCGGCTCGTGAGATGATCCACGACCTGTTTATGGAGCACGTGATGGCGCAGGCTCCCGGATATAAAAAGCTCATGAGCTGGGCGGACGCCCCGATTATGCCGACACCGGGCGCGGTGGGCGCGATAATGAAACGGGTCGCGGTCGAAGATGGCATACAGGTTCTCGGTGTGGATATTGGCGGAGCCACAACCGACATTTTCAGCGTGTTCAACAACCCGACTTACGATACTAATAAGCTCGAACACGAAACCGAAAACCCGAAAACGATCTTCAACAGAACCGTTTCCGCAAATCTCGGAATGAGCTATTCCATCAGCAATGTCTTTAAAGAATCGGGGATAAAAAACATAATGCGCTGGGCGCCATTCGATCTGGACGAGGTCGTCCTGCGCAATCAGGTCAAGAATAAGATGGTTCGCCC
>DAOWNU010000124.1 GCA_030642425.1 bacterium
AGCTGGACAAATAAGCTGGTGCTACCGATTCATCGGATGCCTGAGTCGGTGATAGACTCGCGCTGGCTGCTGTATCGCCCCGGCTATTTGCAGCAGATTGGCGCCGAGTTCTTTGCTTATGGTGCGTCGCTAAAATTTTGCGGGCGCATGGTTGGGAAGCGCTATCTGCTGGAGGCGAACACCAAATGGACTGAGCCTTACTCGATCTGGGACGTTGCCGCGAGCTACGGTTTCGGTTTCTGGATGACGAAGATTTCTGCAATTGTCTCGGTGGAGAATTTATTCGACGAGGAATATCAAATTCTCGACGGCTATCCGATGCCCGGAAGACATTATTCTGCGGGTATTCAGTTTAGCTATGAGAAGAATATTATAAATAACTAAGGAGAAGATGTGAAAAATCTAACCATCGTTTTGTGCGTGATCATGGCGGTTACTATCATGGCGGAGCCGTCCTATATCGTTCTCAACGCATTTGCCGAGACGATCAGTTCCGGCGAATGGACCGGGCCGCCGCACAATAATATTGTAACTGTCGGCTCGATGCCCAATCAGGTTATCGCCGAAGACCCTGACCATATCTGGGTAGTCGCTTCGGGCGAGAACAAGGTGCAGCGCCTCACAGTAAGCGGCGCTTCGGCAACTATCGCCGAAGAATTCGCTCTGCCCGCCGGCTCCAATCCTTATCTTATGTGCCGAATCGGCGACACTGTATATACGACTCTCTGGGTCTCCGGCGGCCTCGGGATAATCGATATAAACTCCGGCGCGGTCTCGAATATCCCCGAATTTTGTCTCGGCCCCCAGGGCGTATTCGCGGATTCCGAATTCGTGTTCGTTACCGCCGGAAACCTCGATCCGATAACATTTCTTTACGGCGACGGAGAATTATGGCGGCTTCGGCGGGACGGCACGATTATCGACAATATCGAGATTGGAACGAATCCGCAGCAGATAATTCCCGGCCCGGACGGCAACCTGCACATCGTCTGCACCGGCGACTATTCGGATATCGAGGGCGCGGTCTATATTATCGATCCTGCGGCATTCGCTGTTGTCGATTCTATCTGTGTCGGCGGCGCGCCGCAGCGGCTGGCTCTCGACCCCGTTACGGGAATTATCTATTCGGCAATTTCGCGCTACGAAAGCTGGGTCGGCGTGCCCGGAAGCGGAAGGATAATCGCCTACGACGGCCTTTCGCACGATATTATCTGGGATGCCGACGACAGCGTCAATTCGATTTACGGCACGGGGATTATCGGCCTTGCGGCGGACAACAATTACATTTTCGTTCCCTCGATGGACTCTTCGTGGCTGGAGATCGTCCGGGTTGAGGGCGCGGGTTTATCGCCAATCGCGACCCACACAACCGGCCACGGCCCGCTGGATATATCTCTCTTCGACCCGACCTCGATATTCGAGACCGAATTACCGACGCGGATAGAAATTTTCGCCTATCCCAATCCGTTCAATTCGGCGGTTAAGATAAGGATTCGAGGGATCGAGGGTTCGAGGGTTCGAGTGGAGGTATTCGATGTTAACGGAAAAAGGGTTCGAGGGATCGAGGATTCGAGGGTTCAAGGGGGAACACCGGGCGCCGATAATCGAGCGCCGATAACCGAATTTATCTGGACACCCGACAAATCCCTCGGCTCTGGAATTTATCTCGTCCGGGCAAAAATTGGAGGTGAATCGGTTACAAAGCGCGTCGTGTATTTGAAATAACGCCGAATCCGCCGCAGGCGGTTGAGGCCAAACGCCCGTCGGCGCGTGCCGACCGAAACGTGTTGTGTATTTGAAATAATTTGTAGGGGAGCACCTGCGTGTGCTCCCTCACGTCACTCTTTATTGGAGGAAAAAATGAGCGAATTTTGGGACGAATTAATCGAAGCGGCGAATAATTGCGGACTAAGATCGAGCTATATCGCCGCCGCAGCAAACCTGAACCCATCGACAGTAGGCAAATACAAAAAGGGTTCGTTCAAGAAAAACTTTGCACGGCTGGAGAGGTTCGTCGAGGTGGTGGGTTACCGAATCGTCCTCGAAAAGATTCCCGAACGGGAGGATATCTATCGAAAGGATAGGATGTTTCATCTTCCGCCGCTGCCGCCGGAGGTCGAGTGAGCGAATTCTGCGGCTTTCCGGGCGTCCCGTGAAGTTATCCGGTCGATGGAAATATCATCCGATCGAGTCGAAGTATCATTCGAGCGCCGAAAATGCCATCCGAGCGAGTCGAAGTATCATTCGAGCGTCGAGAATGCCATCCGAGCGAGTCGAAATGTCATCCGAGCGTCGAAAATTGCATCCGACCGAGTCGAGATGTTATCCGAGCGTCGAAAATTGCATCCGACCGAGTCGAGATGTTATCCGAGCGCCGAAAATTGCATCCGACCGAGTCGAGATGTCATCCGAGCGCCGAAAATGCCATCCGAGCGAGTCGAAGTGTCATCCGAGCGAAAAGAGATGTCATCCGAGCGACAAAAATCGTATCCGAGCAAAAAAGTAGTTTCATTATTGCTCGGAATGGTTCATTTGTTGCTTGTATTAAACTATTATTTGCTCGGAATGAATTGTAGTTTGCTCGGATTGAATTGTTTTTTGCCCGGATTAGTTTAATTGTTGCCCGGATTAAATTTATTATTGCTTGTATTATTTTTTATTTTGCTTATATTAGATTACTTATTGCTTATATTAGATTATTTATTGCTCAAAATAAATAATTTGTTGCTTGAAATAGAATATATGTTGCCCGGATTAAATCGCTCGATGCTCGGAATACATGTCCGATCGCTCTCTTTTATGGTTTAGCCCGCATATTTCACAAATTCCACCTGAGCAATTATCGTAGATTATGGAAAGCGCTCCTATGTTATTGAGATAAGGGTTCGAGGGTTCGAGGGGTCGAGGGGTCGAGGGGTCAAGGGAAATACAAAAACACTTGATCCCTCGAATCCTTGAATCTTTGAATCCTTGATCCCTATTTCTATATTGCTAATACTCATGTTATGCCCATATTTATTTCTTAATTTATCACATTTGTGAGAAATGCAGGTTAGACGATGCGGAAACGCCAATATACTCTCGTTGCGTAGCTCCGCGGGCTTCGTCATCCCCCGGCAAAATCGCATATTTCGCGCAGGGGGCAATCGGGACAGGAAGGATTGCGCGGCCTGCAAATTTTCCGGCCAAGATAAAGAATGTTCAAATGAAGATCGTGCATTATTTCGGGCGGGCAGACTTTTGTCATTTTCGCCTGAATTTTCAGCGCGGGGGTTTTTGCGGGGAACAATCCAAGGCGGGGAAGGACGCGTTTGATATGCGTATCGACCGGAAAATATGGCGCGCCGGACTCGAACAGAAGAAAGACCGCCGCGGTCTTTTCGGCAATCCCGTTTTGCTCGATTAGCCAACGGAAAGCCCGCTCGTGGGGGATTCTAAGAAGAAAATCGGCGGAGTAATCCCCGGAAAACTCGTAAATCGCGCCCAGAAGGGCCTTGATTCGCGGGGCGCGCTGGTTCATCATCCCCGCGCGGCTAATCGCTTTTGCAATATGCCCGGTCGGCGCATCGGCAACCGATTTCGAGTCGGGAAATTGCCTTCGCAAATCGGCGTAGGCCATGTCGCGGTTGTGGTCGCTCGTGTTTTGGGACATCAATCCGGCAACCAAAGCTCCGGTGGTTCCGCCCTCGCGGGACGGTTTCGACGTCTTCCCGAAAAATTTCAGGAGCCTCTCGTGAACGCGGCGGATTGTGGCGACAGTCAATTTGCTCACAGGTTTTCCCTCACAAAATATTTTGCCTCGCCCTCGACATAAACCTCGCCCTCGGGGCCGATAATTCTTCCGGCGGCCATGTAGAATTTCCCGCGCCCGTGCGTCATCTCGGCCTCGACAGCATATTGCACTCCGGCCATAAGCGGCTTTTTATATCGAACCTTCAACTCGACCGTGAAAAAGTTCAGGTGGTATGTTTGCCATCCGGCCCAGCCCATTGCCTCGTCGAGCAGTGTCGCCGCGATGCCGCCGTGGACGACACCCTTGTATCCGCAATGGTCTTCTCTCGGCGTCCAGAGCGTTTTCGCCCGCCCCTCCGCGGTCTCGAACGACAGGTTCAATCCGCAGGCGTTTTTTTTCCCGCAAACGAAACAGGTATCGTAGCGCGGCGCGGTTTTCCACTCGAATATTCGGCCCTTTTTTGAATCGTTCATAATGGCGCAATATATGCTTTATTCCCGATTTGTCACGTGAAAAATTGGGGATCGAAAACATCTTTCGCGCGATATAACTTGACACTGCGATTATTTTTCGTTTATTCAATGTGCCAAAGGAGCAAATTATGGATAATGGAATCAAGATAGATACTTTGATTGTCAACGCCTCGGAGCTTGTAACTCTCGACACTTACGGCGGCAGGGTTCCGTTTCACGGCAAAAAGATGTCCGAGATCGGGATTATCGAGAACGGCGCGGTCGCAATTTCCGGCGAGGAGATCGCGGCCTACGGCGGGACGCACGATTTGCTTTCCGAGCTTGAGATCGCCGGCGACACGCGCATTACCGACGCAAAGAACCGAACGGTTACGCCCGGCCTTATCGACCCTCACACGCACCCGATTTTCGCGGGAACGCGCGAGTTAGAATTCGCGATGCGAATCCGGGGCAAATCCTATATGGAGATAGCCGCCGCCGGCGGCGGTATTCTCAACACGGCGAAAAAAACACGCGAGATGACGCTCGAAGATATGACTTCGGTCAGCGCGCCGTTTCTCGACAGAATGCTGTCCCACGGCACGACGACTATCGAGGCGAAATCGGGATATGGGCTTTCCACAGAAGCCGAACTGACGATGCTGCTGGCCATTCGCTATCTCAATCAGATAAAGCGGATCGACCTGATACCCACCTTCCTCGGGGCGCACGAATTCCCGGCGGAGTATCGCGGCGGCGGCGAGGACGACTATATCGATCTGATTATCGAGAAGATGCTGCCTATCGTGGCGGAGAGAAAGCTGGCGCGGTTCTGCGACGTTTTCTGTGAAGTCGGCGTGTTCGATATCGAGCAGACGAGAAAAATCTGTCTCGCGGCGAAAGAACTCGGCCTGAAAATCAAACTTCACGCGGACGAGATCGAGCCGATGGGGGGCGCCGAACTCGGTGTCGAATTGGGCGCGACAAGTGTCGATCATATTGTGGAGATATCCCCCGGCGGGATCGCCGCGGTGGCCGGATCGAGCACGATTGCCACTCTTTTGCCGGGAACTTCGCTGTTTCTCGGCAAGGGCAAATTCGCTCCGGCGCGCGACCTTATCGATTCGGGGGCTATCGTTGCGCTCGCGACCGATTTCAACCCCGGAAGCTCGCCGACAACGAATCTTCCCATGATCATGAGTCTCGGATGTGTCGCAATGAAAATGACGCCTGACGAGGTTCTGGCCGCGACCACTCTCAATGCGGCATTCGCTGTCTCGCAGGGGGAGAAGGTCGGCTCGATAACAGTCGGCAAGCAGGCCGATATCGTTGTCTGGGACGTTCCAAACCACAATCTTATTCCTTATTTTTACGGCGAATCTCTATCGAGCATCGTGATTAAAAAGGGGAAAATCGCTTGGAGAAAGGATTAGCCCGATGCGCGGACGAAATAAAATCATTTTGCTGGCGATCTCTATTGCAATTCAAACTTTATTTTTCGGCGGATGCTGGTATTACAGCTTCACGGACAAGCCTTATCCCGATATCGAGAACGTTTTCGTCGAATCTTTCGACAACGAGACCGACCGCTACGACCTCGCCCCGACTCTCACCGAAGGGATTATCAATAGGCTCCACAGCGGCAGTCTGCTGAAGATCGTTGGCCGCGACGGCGCGCAGTCGATTATTTCCGGCAAGGTTATCGGTTATGAACTGGAGGCCCACTCCTACACAAGCGACGAGGAGCCGCTCGAATTTATTATCCGGGTGAAGGCGCGTGTAAAGTTTTTCGAAGTCGGGACCGGCAAGGCTCTCTGGGAAACCACGTTGGAAGGCTTTGCGACTTATCCCTGCGACGAATCGACGAAGGACGCGGCCAAGGCCCGCGACGAGGCTATCGCGCTTCTTGTCGAACGAATTATCGACCGCCTGAGACAGGGCTGATTTTTCTTTATTCGGGATTGCTGTTTTTTTCAATAGATAAGCGTGAATGGTGGTAAATCCATTTCAATTAAGCGTGAGAAATCCAAATGCCAAATCCATATATGTCAAATCAAATCCAAAGCTAAAATGCCAAAACCAACCCATCCCCATATTGTCATTCCCGCGAAAGCGGGAAT
>DAOWNU010000209.1 GCA_030642425.1 bacterium
CAGCAGAGGGGTGCCGCCCACATATTGCCTTGCGGGAACTGTCTGGACGGACGAAGGCCCGGTCGTGGGCGCGGAAATAGATATTGTTGGATTCGACGTTACAACGAGTGGCGTGGACGGCTATTATGAAATATGTGAAATACCTTCCGAACTCGAGCCGTGGACGATAATCACATCTGCCGACGGCTATATTTCCGACACCTCGGACTTCGTTATCGACGACGATATTCTGTTCAACCCGTATATCGAGGAGATTATTCCCGAATTCGCGGAGGTTTATGGCACAGTGACTCTCGACGACAGCGGCGACCCGCTCGGCGCGATAATCGTCCTCGGGGACGACACGACATGGGCCGACGGCGACGGCGATTATGCATTCTACGATGTGGTTTATGGCGAATATACGATTGCCGCTTCCAAAATGTTCTACGGAACGGTCTCGCGGGACATAACGGTCGATGAGCCGACGGAAGAAGAGAACTTTACGCTCGAGCGTCAGCACGGCGATCTCGGCGGCACTGTTTCTCTCGAAGGCGACCCGCTCAGCCTTGCGGGAAGCATGGTCGAGCTTATCGGAACAACTATCGAACCGGCCTACACGAACTCGGTCGGATATTATGTTTTCGTGGGCATCCCGCAGAACAATTACGACGTTCATTTCAGCAGGGACACATATATCCCCTTCGATACGCTGTTCACTCTCGATCAGCCGGTGGATACGCTCGATGTTACACTTATTGAAGGCGTAGTCCTGAACCCGCCGCGCAATCTCGAGGGCGACGGAAGCTTCGATAGTCGTGCGCTTCTCGATTGGGATTCGCCCGTTCCGGGGCCTTCGACCCTGCTCGGATATAATGTCTATCGACAACGCCCCTTCAGCGACGACACGATTGTGGGCTTCGTTCCGCAACCATTTACAGCCTTTGTCGAATTCGATCTAATGAACTATTTACCGTATAATTATTATGTTACGGCATTATATATCGAGGGCGAGAGCGATGCGGAAGGCCCCGTTATGGTCTGGATTAACCCCGATTCCAATTATGCGGATATTCTCATCTGGGATTTCGACAATGGCGCGTTGTTGGCCGATGGCGGCGCCCGTGCCGAGGACGATTATCTCGCGTCGGCTCTGAGAGGTTTCGACGGCATCGACGTATTCGTTACGGGGCAGGATCAGAATATCAACTCATTCAATCTCTACGCTTATCGCGCGGTTATTATGCTTAACGGCATCGACGACGCTAACAATACTTTGCCAAACAACATGAGCCTGAACCGCCTTGCCGGATATATTGCGGGCGGCGGTCGGGTCTATTGCGAGGGCGCGGATTTCGGTTACGATTTCGGTTCCGAGTTCGCACCGCCGAACCGCAAGAGGCTCTTCGATCTGTTTGGAGCGGAGTTCGCCGCCGACGGTTATCCCCAATCGTCGGGGAATATCACGAATATTCGTGGCGAGAACACGGCGTTCTTCACGGAGGGCGTTGTGGATATGGATTATCACTTCCAGACACCGCCGGATCACAGAGTCGATGAGTGGGTGGACGATTCGCTTCTGGAGGGCACGTCGTGGGCGATGTTCTCACAGGAATCGCCCGCGCCGCTGATCAGCAGGCTGAGGATGGTCTATCGCAAGAGATACGCATACCGGACGGTGCTGTCGAGCGCCTATCTCGGTTCGATGATCGACCGCGAGGCGCCATCCACGAGACAGCACGTTCTTGCCGCGATAGTGAATTTCCTTCTGGACACGGATGATTATTATTCGCTTATCGATGAGAAGGCGCCCGGTCTTCCCGCGGAACTCGGAATATCGGTTTCTCCGAATCCTTTCAACGCCGTCTGCAAAATCGAGCTTTATATCGACAAGCCTGGACGTGCCGAACTGACTTTGTTCGACATTTCCGGCCGGACCGTTATCACGCTTGCGGATCAGTTCGTCGCACCCGGCAAATACAGCGCGACGTGGGACGGCAAGGCAATCGGCGGAACCGAAGTCTCGAGCGGCGTCTATTTCGCGGTGTTAAGATTGGGCGGGGAAACGATTAAGGCGAGGATGATTCTTATCAAGTAAGAACGGACGACATTTGCCGGCGAATTGGCGGAATACATAAGGCCCCTTTAAAGAAGGGGCCTTTTTTTAGAATGATAATTCTTATTCCCGCAGGGGTGGGTTCCCTTCGACTCCGCTTCCTTCGACAGGCTCAGGGCAAGCAGGGAACGCTAAATGCCGGTCGTTGAGCGGAGCCGAAACGACGAACGGGACGGCGCAAGACCGTCTCCCACGGAATAAAAATTTTCGTTTTTAAATAATTTTTGGCTTTCTCGAAATTTCGTTGTTTATTCGATAATGAAATTAATCGATCTTTATAAAAAATGGGTTAAAATACCCAAAAGGCTGTAAGTTACTGCTCTTTCTTATGTTATAATAATTTAAAAATGCGGAATGTGGCGAAAAACATGCTCGGGGAAGCCTCTGCATTGCCCTGAGAGGCCTCTGCACTCGTCTGAGAATGCTCTGCGCTGCTCTGAGAACGTTCTGCACTCGTCTGAGAGTGCTCTGCGCTGCTCCGAGAACGCTCTGCACTCGTCTGAGAGGCCTCTGCACTCGTCTGAGAGGCCTCCGCGCCGATGAAATCACCTAAAACCGCCGGTGCCGGGGATGTCCGCCCAAGGTCTGTAGGAAAGGAAAGGGGGATAAATTCCCCTGTCGAGCGAGACGCTCGACCTATTAGATAGGTTTCCGATATAGGAGTCCGAACCGATAACCTCCGCAGAATAACCGAAAATCGTTACGATAAACAAGTAGCAAACGGCAGCAATCGTAGAATTTTTCATTTCTCTCCCCGTTTCACATCCTTATCTTGATCGCCCTTTTTTTTCTTCGATGTGATATAGTAGTTCGACAAAGTGCCGACATGCCCTACTCCGTCTGTGCCTGTTTTCGTCTTTGTCTCTTCGTAATCACAGAAATTACATCGCCAGATTGTTTTAACAGTGTAGGCCTCGTCGATATCTGTCTCGGATATTTCTTTTTCTATCTCTACATACCTGCCGCATTGGGGACAGCGGTGTTTTTCGAGATTAAAAGCCTGCACAATTGTCCCGATGAAAAGGAATAAATGTGCAAAAAGCGCGACCAATGCCAGACCTATAATAGGAGTGTCGTTCGGGAAAAATGTGAAACCATATATATCCACCACGACGAAAATAAGTCCGATAAACACGGGGAACCATAATGCCGTCCGGAGGGGAACCTTTTTTCGGGAACTCCAGCGACCGACATTGATTAACCATCCGGCGAAATATATTATCCCGAAAATGCCGATTATTACAAATAGAAGTGTGCTCATGTTTTTCTCCCTTCGGCTCCGCTCATGGGACGGCCGGTAAGACCGACAGCAAAAAGAGCCTCGACGCTACGCGACCCGGCAAAGATTTCCGGTCACGGAAGCGAATCGGCGAAGTTGTTAAGCGCGTTGGCTGTCGGCCCGTGCCGTCGGCATTGCTGACCTATTTTATAAGCATCGCTCTCGAGGTCAGGCTTCTGTCGCCTATCGAAACTCTCACCAGATAGAGGCCGGAGGGCAGTTCGCGGCCGTCCGTGGCCTTGCCGTCCCACTTTATACGTGCGACACCGGAGTTGTATTCGCCGACAATTTCGCACACCTGCCTTCCGGAAATATCGAATATTTCCGTCCCGACCGTGGATTTCGAGGGCAGATTGACGAGGATGTTGGTTCTGGCGTTGAATGGGTTCGGGATACATCCCAGCAACTCGAATTCCGAGGGCATCGACGGCTCGAACGAAATTCGATATAGGCCCGAGGGAAGCTCCAGAACGAGGTTCTCCGCAATTGGTATATTCCCCAGCTTCAATTCGACACCTTCGGGAATATCGAACTCGATTGTCGATTGTTCCCTAAGAAGCAGCTCCCACTCGCCGCGAGGAGAGAGATCGCGCGAAAGCTCGAAACCTTCCGCATTCAGGACCGCTTTCCGCGGTTCGCTGTTGGGCGACACCGGTGGAAGCGGAATATCGCCCGCGGACAGACCAATACCGGCAGTTGGCGCATAGCCGATAGATAACATTGTCGCGCCGCCGCTGTGGCTTATAGCAAGATCGGCCTCCCATGTTGGCTGCGGCTGAACTGCCGGGCGCGCACGATAAGTCGAAGGGGCGTGCAGGACGCCGTCATTGTTGGAGAGCAGCCAGTATCCCTGTCCGGGATAAAGCGTGTCGGCGGAATAGAAGCCCGAGCCGTTCCAGCCGAAGATCGGCGGGATTATTCCACCGGCGGGCGTTAATTCGATACTTCCAACGGGAAGAGGATCGGAAAGGGCGCCGATTATCTGCCAGCCCCGGAAAATCTCCCGTCTGTAGCCCGTAAAATGGCCTCCGGCAATAAGATATGAGGTGTCCGGGTTCGAATAGACCCAGTATCCTTCGCCCTTTCTGACAATCCCGGCCAATTCATAGGCGCCGGTTTCCGTAAGGTAGCGGAAAACACCGAAAGGCGTGGAGAAAACGACGTCCGCCGGAACCTCTGTGGGCTGTAAAGGCGCACTTACGAGGTTCCAGCCCGTTGTCAAATGGATGGAGTCCGGGCCGAG
>DAOWNU010000027.1 GCA_030642425.1 bacterium
ACGCTCCTTGACCTTTTCGAGGTCGTAGTGGTCCTCGTCGAGTATCTGCCTCGCCTCTTCGATATTTATTTGGTCCTCCGAGCCTTCTATCCACGGGAGTTCCAGAATCCCATCGATGTATGTCAGGGATACGGAATACTCCGCGCTCGCCGGGTTCATTCGTTCGAGTCGGTCCAGTTCGTGCTCTCCGGCCTTGCGGGCATCGTCGGGCAGCGATTTTTCCGTGAGCTTGCCGCGAAGTTCGGCAATCTCAGCGCCTTCTTCCTCTCCCAGTTCGCGTTTGATAGCCTTCATTTGCTCCCGAAGGACGAAATCGCGCTGGCCCTTTTTAATCGATTCGTCCGCCTGAGACTGAATTTCGTTGGATATGCGCAGAACCGACAATTCGGTTGAGAGGTATGACTGGAGAAATTTTAGTCTTTCGAGGATATTTGTTGTCTGAAGAATCATCTGTTTTTTCTCGATACCGATATTCAGCGCCGCCGCTATCGAATCCGCGAATGAGCCGGGGTTGTTCAAGTCCATCGAATCGACGGGCATATCGTCGGGCAGATATGGCGCGAGAGAAATAACTTCTTTGAATTGCACGTAAATCGCCCTGACGAGAGCCATCTCCTCGGGAGTATTGGCTCGCGTTTCGACAAGTTTTTCGAATTTCGCCTTGAGATATGGCTCCGACGATAGCTGCTCGACAATTTTTATCCTATCGAGAGATTTGAGGAGAAGGCGGATCGAGCCGTCGGGGAAGCGCAGCATTTTCAGGATAGTCGCGCTGACACCTATGTTATATAGGCTGTCGAAATCGTCGCCGTTCTTCGATTTCGGACGCACGGCAATTATGGCGAAGACCTTTCCTTCGGAAACAGAGTCGTCGATAAGCATTATCTGGGATTTGTCGGTTACTATACGCGGGATTATCAACCCCGGAAAGGCGACATTATCTGTCAGGGGCAGGATAGGCAGCTTTATAGTTGTTTGTTCGCTTGTATCTACAGGCATTACAGAACCTCGACTTTGAAAGCGCCCTTTTGTTTTTCGCTTGTAGCGGGTATCTTAACAACAAGGAAGCCCCTGGAATATAAGGTTTCGGGCTGCGACCCGAGAAATTTGTGCGGTATCTGGATATTGCGCTCGAAAGGCCCGTAGTTTATTTCGAGGTTGTGGAAAATCGTTTTTTTTCGGAGCAGCTGCTCGCTGCGCACGCCGGATATCGTGATAACATCGTCCTCGATATGAACCCTGATATTCTTTCTCTCGACTCCGGCCAGCTCGCAAATAATGCAGAACTCATCCTTCGTTTCGCACACGTCCGTGGCTGGATGCCAGACATTGATAGCCCGGAGCAGGCTGCTGTTTCGCAATTGCGAGAACTCGGAGAAAAGGCGGCGCATTTCTTCCTCGATATCGGAGCGGCGCTTTGCGAAAATCTTTTCCTTCATTATTCCCCCGTAGTTATAGCTTCATTTTCGGGATTATCTCCACGATAAGGTTCGATAACTTTTCGTCGGCCATATTCGCGACCGCGAGAACCTTCTCCAGCGTCGTCGGCTCGAGGGCGTCGGGCAGGCACATGTCCGTTATAAGCGAGAAGCCGAGAACACGCATATCGCTGTGCACCGCCACGATTACTTCGGGGACTGTGCTCATCCCCACCGCATCGGCGCCAATTCTTCTCATGAAACGGTATTCCGCGCCGGTTTCGAGGCACGGCCCCATCAGGGCAACATACACTCCCTGCATAAGACGGACACTGTTTTCCAGAGCGGTTTTTTCCGCCGCTTCCCGCAGTTCGGGGGTGTATGCCCGGCTCATATCGGGGAAACGAACCCCGAGTTTCGGGTCGTTCACACCGCGGAGAGGGTTATCGCCCATCAGGTTTATATGGTCGGTCATCAACATAATATCCCCCGGACGAAACAGCGGATTGACAGCGCCTGCGGCGTTCGATACGACCATGGTTCCGATTCCCAGAGCTTTCATGACTCTCACCGGATAGGTGATTGTATGCATGTTGTAGCCCTCGTAGAAATGGAACCGCCCGTGCATTGCCATAACAGGAATCCCTTTCAGGTGGCCGAAAATCAGGTTCCCGGCGTGGCTTTCGACCGTGCTTGTCGCAAAATGCGGGATTTCGTCGTAGGGTATAATCGTTTCTTTCTCAATTAACTTCGCGGTTTTCCCCATGCCGGTTCCAAGAATTATCCCCAGTCTCGGGTGAATAGTGGTTTTTCCCTCGATAAACGGAATTGTTTCCGCCAGCTGCTTTCTGATTTTCTTCATTCTGTTCCTTTATTCGATGTTCAATTATTCGGGCTTTCCATTGTGTACCGGGCTGGCACGCTATCCGCTACGTTCGTTTCGAGTATTGCCCACATTAGTTACGAACGCGAATATCGCGCCAGCCCTCGATTATCATTCTTCAAACAGCGCCTCGCGTCTTCTTCTATGGGTGGAATTGGAAAAAACTTCGCCGTCCGGGAGCGGATATTCGACCCTGATTTCTCCCGGAATTGCGGAAATTGCTTTTTTTACCCTTCGGGCTTCGTATTCTTCGTCGAAACGTTTCAGGGCTTGTTCCTGCAATTCGAGGACACGCATCAGCTTGCGGAAATACGAGCCTTTTATTGTATTAAGCTCGTAGAGTTCCTGTTTTGTATGGTTGATATCCGCAGCATACTTTGCGATAATTTTCTGTGCTTCGGCGTCGGCTCTTTCACCGATTCCGGCGGCCTGTTCTTCGGCTTCCGCGACAATTTGTATCGCCTCTTTTTTTGCGAGTTCGAGGGCTTGACCGATTGCGCCGGATTGGGCCTCGAGTTCGCCGATACGTTTCATAAGGCCTTCGAGCCGTCGCGAGAGAGTATCTTTTTCCTTTTTCAATTCTGCCACAGCTTCGGCTATCTGCGCGAGAAAGAACTTGACATCGTCGCGTTTATAGCCCCATGGGGCTTTTTGAAAATCTTGATTTCTTATTTCGAGGGGCGAAAGTGCCATGTCTGCTCCAATTCGATATTATATTTATTTAAATATATAGATTGTTCTCGCAATTTCAAGGGCGAATGTGGCCATTTTAAGTCGAAATTTTCATTTTGCCAGCCAAGTTAAATTCACAAAGCACTTGACTAAAATCGCGGGATGTAGCATATTTCGATGCAATAAATAATTTTATCGACCAGGAACATTCCGGGGAGTTTTAATGATCGATCTAAACAAGTTCACCGAGGCTTCACAAGAACTGATTCGCGGGGCGCGCGAACTCGCATTGTCCCGCCGCAACAGCCAGATAGAACCCGTGCATATTCTGTATCTTATCGCGGACGATAGACAGGGGATCGGCCTGAAGCTGCTCGCGATGATCGCTATCGATCCGAAAGAGCTTTACGAGAAGGTCAAGGAAGCCCTGACGCGTATTCCCGTGCTCTCTTCGGTTTCGGAGGATATTTATTTTTCCGGCGAAACAAACGCGCTTCTCGAAAATGCTTTCGGCGAGGCCAATCGCTTCAAGGACGAGTTCGTTTCGATAGAGCATATCGTTCTGGCAATGGTCAAAGACGACCGGAGCGAGGCGGGAACGCTTCTTCGCGATTTTGGGGCGAACGAGCATGTTATTCTTCGCGCGCTGAAAAAGATACGGGGACACACCCGTGTTACGGATCAAACACCGGAAACCAAGTTCGCGGCGCTGGAACGTTACGGCATAGATTACACGGAATTGGCAAGGCAGGGCAAGCTCGATCCGGTTATCGGTCGAACGGAGGAAATTCGTCGTGTTATGCGGGTGCTTTCGCGCAGGCGGAAAATAATCCGGCCCTCGTTGGCGAGCCGGGTGTCGGCAAAACAGCGATAGTCGAGGGCCTCGCGCAGAAAATAATCGCCGGGGACGTTCCCGACAGCCTCCGGGGAGCGCGGCTTGTCCAGCTCGATCTGGGGCAGCTTCTGGCCGGAGCCAAATTCAGGGGTGAGTTTGAAGACCGCCTGAAGGCCTTTATCAAGGAGGTTGTGGAGTCCGATGGCAGGATAATCATGTTTATCGACGAGATGCACACGATTGTGGGTGCGGGCGCCGCGGAGGGCGCGATCGACGCCTCGAATATGCTGAAACCGCCGCTCGCAAGGGGAGAATTGAGGGCTATCGGCGCGACAACATATAACGAATATCGAAAATATATCGAGAAGGACCCGGCGCTGGAGCGAAGATTTGCGCCCGTGTATATCGAGGAGAACACGGTGGACGAGACTATCTCGATCCTGCGCGGGCTGAAAGAGAAATACGAGCTTCATCACGGCGTGCAGATAAAGGACGAGGCTATTATCGCCGCCGCAAGGCTCTCCGACAGGTATGTTCCCGACCGGTTTTTGCCGGACAAGGCAATCGACCTTATCGACGAGGCCGCCGCCAATTTGCGTATAGACCTGTTCTCGCAGCCGGCGGAACTGGATGAATTAGAGAAGAGGATTCGTCAGCTCGAGATCGAAAGGCACGGATTAGAGAAGGACGAATCCGCCGGAGAAAATCTGAAAGAGGTCAAGTCCGAAATCGCCGGGCTATCGGAGAAACGTAACCTGCTTCGCGCGAGATGGCTTTCGGAAAAGGAAACTATCGACAAAATCAACGAGATACAATCCAGAATAGATTCTGCGAAGATAGAATTGGAGCAGGCGGAACGGAACGGCGATCTCGAGGCCGCGGCGAGGATCAAATATGGCGCTATCGCCGCGTTGGAGAAAATGCTCGCCGACCGCCGCGAAGAGCTTGTGGAAAATTGTGGGGACGGCGGGTTGCTTCGAGAAGTTGTGACCGAGGAGGATATAGCCAAAATATTATCGAGTTGGACCGGTATCCCTGTGGCGAAGATCACGGAGGAGGAATCCGAAAAGCTGCTCCGGTTGGAGGACGAGCTTAAACGGCGGATGATCGGTCAGGACAGGGCGGTCGAGGTGGTGGCGGATGTTGTCCGGTCCGCGCGGGCGGGTCTGTCCGACCCGAATCGACCGCTGGGGAGCTTCATTTTCCTCGGGAGCACCGGGGTCGGCAAAACGGAACTTGCGCGCACGCTCGCCGGGACGCTTTTCGACGACGAACGCTCTCTAATCCGAATAGATATGAGCGAGTATATGGAGAAATTCTCGGTCAGCCGGCTTATCGGCGCTCCTCCAGGCTATGTGGGCTACGAGGAGGGCGGCCAGCTTACAGAGGCGGTTCGACGTCACCCGTATTCTGTCGTTCTGTTCGACGAGATCGAAAAGGCGCACCCGGAGGTTTTCAATCTGCTTCTGCAGGTTCTCGACGACGGAAGGCTGACGGACAACAAGGGGCGGACGGTCGATTTCACAAATGCGATCCTTATTATGACGTCCAATATCGGCAGCCGGATGATAATGGAGCGAACCGAAAACCTAACACCGGAATCGCGCGACCGAATTATGGTGGAGGTTCGGCATGAACTGCTGGGTATGCTTCGGGAAGTTCTTCCACCAGAGTTTTTAAACCGGATCGACGATGTGGTCGTTTTCAATCCGCTTCTCCCCGTGGATATTCTTCGCATAGTGCAGCTGCAGTTCGCACATCTGGCCGACCGGCTTCGCGAAAGGGATATCGAGATCGAACTTTCCACGGAAGCCGCCGAATTTATCGCGCAGGAGGGCTACGACCCTCAATTCGGGGCGAGACCGATAAAAAGGGTTTTGAACAGCGAGGTGGGCAAAAGGTTGTCCAGAGCGATCCTGACCGGCGAGATACATCCCGGAGACTCGGCAATAGTCGGGATGAAAGACGGCGGGATATTTATTAAGAAAACGTGATTGGACCGGATTGTTCGAACTGTTCTGTCGTTGTGAGAAAGAAGTTGCGAAGCAATACAATAATAAAACTTGCATAAATGGAATTATTTCATTAAATTGTTACTATGGAAAACTTATAACACAGTATTTAATACTCGAAAAGGGGTGAAAATATGAGAAAAACATTTATCGCAGTGCTCATTCTCGTTCTTTTCGTCGGTGGTGCGATGGCTTGGGTTGTAAGAGCTTGGGTGGCGTATCCCGGGCCGCCGGCAGTGATCTGTATCGAGATTTGCAACGACGGACCCGATGTCGTTATGTATAACGACTTCCATATTTATTCTGAAACGCCCTGTATTGTCGATGCCGTTCCAAAGATGGGCTGGGAAAGTTGGTCTGACCCTTGTTTAACGGGTGCCCATTGGGTAACAGGGGCCCTTTTACATTTTATGTCCGGAGCGTGTGACACATTTTGTATCGGATGCGATCCTATCCCGGATTTTTTAATGTGGGAATTGACAGCCGAGGGCGAGCCTATTGCCACCGGTATGGCGTCGGTCGAGATGAGTATAGACGAAACTTCCCGATGCTCCGGGTGTCTGAAGCTCGCGGTTAAATCATTCCCGAACCCAACCAATGTCGGTGCGGAAATCGCGATAGAGATGAATTTCGACGCTCCGGTGGATCTGACTATCTACGATATTCTCGGCAATCCGGTAATCGAGCTTATGAAGGGCGAAGATATTTCCAGAACCGGTAGTATCGTCTGGGACGGCACGAACGAAAAGGGCGAAAGTGTCCCAAGCGGAATGTATTTCTACAAGGTCTCCGCGGGACAGAAAACCGGGATCGGCCATATCACGATACTGAAATAAAAGCGGAACAGGGCAGCGGCGCACCGTTATCCGGGATAGATAGCGGATATTGACAAAACGCCTCACGGTTCATATAATATTAACCGATCGATAGTTTTTAAAGATCGGAGTTGATTATTATGATCCTTGTTGGCGTTACCGGACCCGTCGCATCGGGGAAATCCTCTGTTTGCAAGGTCTTTTGTGAGATGGGCGCCTTGCTTGTGGATGCCGATAAGATGGGGCATGAAGTTCTCGAAGAGCCTTCGGCAAAGATTATGCTCTTGGAGTATTTCGGTGAGGATGTTGTCGATGACGAAGGCAATATAAACCGCAAACGTATTGCGGATATTGTGTTCTCCAACGACGAGGCGTTAACCCAACTCGAAATGATCAGCCATCCGGTTCTTATCGAGCGCCTCGAAAAGATAATAGAAGACCTGAAGATGAGCGGTTTCCCCGGAGTCGTCGTTCTCGATGCCGCAATGATACCCCAATGGAACACCATCCTGGAACAACTGGATTGCATTATTATGGTTCAATCCCCCCGGTGGCAGAGAGCTAACCGCCTTATTCAGGACCGGGGGATACCGCACGAACAATGCGAGAAAAGAATGGACGTTCAGGAAGCGCTTTTCGAGAAGATCACGCAACAGATAGATTACATTATCAAAAACAACGGCGATCTGG
Organism: bacterium; assembly: GCA_030642425.1. Classification (GTDB taxonomy): domain Bacteria; phylum UBP14; class UBA6098; order UBA6098; family UBA6098; genus DAOWNU01. Next base: position 7,326 of record DAOWNU010000027.1, read on the forward strand.
GGGAGCTGCGCGGAAAAGCGGTTAAAGTCTGGCTGGACATGAAGAAATAGCGGACGGTCTATCCGGATACCGGCGCGTTGAGTTCAAGAGATCGAGGTCCAAACTAACTTAAATCCGAAAATATGATTTAAAGCCCATTTCTCCAATAGAGTGGTTGACTTTGGGCTTTTCTTTTATATTCTACCTTTCGTATGGAAAACAGAATGCTAAATATTGTTGTAGAACTGGTCGAGAAACACTACCGGGAAGGGGTTTCCCTCGGTGACGGCGAGGCCTTCCACACGGAACTTGCCGGCAAGGGCTACACTCCGGAGGAGATCGACAGAGCGCTTTCATGGATTGCGCGAAAATTCAAGGCCCCGCGAAGCGGCTCTCTCCGAATTTTCTCCCCTTTCGAGAAATCCGAACTCACCACCGACGGTCACGGCGTGCTTCTCAAGCTGCGCAATCTTGGCCTTTTATCCGACGAACATATCGAATTGATAATGGCGCGTTCCATATTGCTCGGCGAAGGCCCTATCGATGCCGAGGGGATACGTTCGATAGCGACGGTTCTTCTTTTCGACCTGAAAGAGGGCAGCAGCGGTTTCTCTCTTTATATCGACACCGGCACCGACCAGATTGTGAACTGATGCGCGGCCACGGCAACCCCAGATGGTCTTCGGGAGGATACGGCCCGCCGCCAACAGGCCCGGGAGTTTTGGGCCTCATTGTCGTCTCGGTCGTTTTCTTTGTTATGCAAAGATTCGCCCCCGGCTTCACCCGCGCTCTCGCTCTCGACCCGCGCGTGGCTTTGCCGCAGTTAAAGCTATATCAGCTTGTTACTTACATCTTCCTTCACGGGGGCACGTTCCACCTTTTCATTAACCTATTCGTGCTCTACATGTTCGGGCGGGAGCTCGAGGCCCGATGGGGAACGGGCAAATTTCTCCTGTATTATTTCGTGAGCGGAATCGGGGCGGGTTTAATAACCGCGCTTTTCTCGCACTATCCGGTGGTGGGGGCAAGCGGCGCGATATACGGCCTTTTGCTGGCCTACGGCGTCCTTTTCCCGAATCGATATATCCTCATCTGGTTTATTATTCCCATGAAGGCGAAATATCTTGTTGTCCTTTTTGCGGTTATGGAGTTTTTCGCCACGATGAGCGGCGGCGGCGACGGTATCTCACATATCAGTCACCTTGGCGGCATGGTTTTCGGGGGGATTCTCCTCGCGATATGGCATCTGACTAAATCGACGAAGAAAAGAAGTCAATCCGCATATATCCACGATCTTACGGGTGGGCCGATGAGCACGGCAAATATCGACAGAATACTCGATAAAGTTCTTCGGGAAGGCGTGGAGTCGCTGACCAAAGACGAGCGCCGGATTCTTGTCCGGGCCGGAAAATTCTACGAAAAAAAATAGGCATCCAGAGAATAATTTGTGTTTCCCGTGCCGATGCTGTCGATTGTCAATGATGAATGAGGTTTTCGGCACATCGTTTGACTATTACGGCGCAATTATCTTTTTCAAATCCAAATTATTTTATTTTCCCCGGCTTTTTCTCCCGTTATCGGGTTCATCCACGCCGTTACCATGTCTATTTGCACCGTTACCGGGTTCATTTGCACCGTTACAATATCTATCCACGCCGTTACCGGGTTCATTTCTCCCGTTACCACATCCATCGAGCGCGTTACCATGTCCGTCTCTTCCGTTACCATGCCCATCTCTCTCGTTACCGGGTCCGTCTCTTCCGTTACCATGCCCATCGAGCGCGTTACCGGGTTCATCTCTTCGCTCTTTGCCGATGGTAACGGGCGAGATACTGTCGGTAACGGCCGAGATACTATTGGTAACGGGCACGATAGTGTCGGTAACCGCGTATATGGGGTTGGTAACGGCGTATTTGGCCTTGGTAACGGGCGCGATAGCGTTGGTAACCGTGTATTTGGCGTCGGTAACCGCGTAAATGCTATTGGTAACGGCGTGTTTATTGTCGGCAACGGCGTATTTGGCGTTGGTAACGATGTAAATGCTATTGGTAACGGCGTGTTTGGTAATGTTTTGGGCTATTTCAAATACACGACGTAGAGCGTCGCCCTTTTTTTTTGCTTCTTCGGATATATGTGGAAAGAGTTAAAACCATTTCGCATCCCGAATGTGATTGAAATTTACAACGTCTATTTTTTTAGAGGTGCAAATACTTGCCAGTTGCAAATCGGCTGTAAATAGGACACAGTCGTTTTCTTCGCAAATTTTCATCATCGATACATCGGTGAAACCAAGGGCAGGCAGATAATTCTCATCGACCATAACATCTTTGGGGATGTGGACCTCGAACTGCACTTTCAGGATTTTTTCGATGGAGGAATAAAATTTGCGCATAACCTTGCTTCCGAGCCTGTCAGCATGATTTGAGAATTCGGCAAGCACCTGAGGGCTAACATAAAGCGGGCTGTATTGGGCTGCGATACCGGCGACTATTCTGAAATCTTCAATCGAGTAATTAGTCGTAATTCTACTGTTTTCGACCAACTGTGGCCTGTAAATACCAACGCATAAAAGAAGCAATAATTCAGTATCGAGTAGAATACCCTTTCTCTTACATTTTGCGATAATATTTTCCCAGTATCCCATATCACATTGTATGTTCAAGCTCTCTTATTTTCATATCGACCACCTTGCCGTCAGGGTCATTCTGGATTTTGAATTTTTTGTAGACTCTCTCTCCCGTATGTGTTCCGATCAATTGTTCCAGTGTAGTATGTCCCTGCATATAGTAGCTGAGCGTTATATACCAGAAATTTTCTTTTTCATCCAGCCCCACCTCTTCCAGCCTTATTGCGTCAACCTCGTCTCCGAGTAACTCAATCAGGAAACCCTTTGCTTTCCGTGCCGCTTCTTTTGCTTTCATGTTATCACTCCAAGTTTTATTTCCCTCATTAAAGCGTTCTCCGTCGCCCTAAATATGCTCCATCTTTGTTGTCGGCGCAAGTGTGCGCCTTCTCAATCTTTCAACATTTTGATTATATGACGGGCCAAATACTCCTTTATTTCTATATGGCGCGGAACGGGCTGCGATACTCTCGTCCCGGGGTTTTGATACCAGTCGTGCTTTGCACCGTGCCGAATCAGCAGACAACCCATCTTTTCGAGCGTCCGTATCAATTCCCTTCTTTTCATGCTACTTCTAATTCGGCGACTTTTCGGACACAAGGGATGTTTCCGCGTGTCAGTTCATCGTAAATGTCTTTTAGGTTATTTCCCAGTTCTTCGAGGGTTTTGCCCTGGGTAATGTAATCGGGGTAATCTTCGAGATATCCCAGCCACATATCGCCGTCTTGCCAGTATATATA
>DAOWNU010000034.1 GCA_030642425.1 bacterium
TCGCTCCTGACCTCTCATTGTCAGCTCCGATACGGCTTTTGATCGCTCCGATGCGGCTATTGACAGCTCCGACATGCTCTTTGATTGCTCCGATGCGGCTATTGACAGCTCCGACATGCTCTTTGATTGCTCCGATGCGGCTATTGACAGCTCCGACATGCTCTTTGATTTAATCAAAAGACATATCGGAGCAATCAAAAAGGGTTCCGGAGCAATCAAAACGGGTTCGGGAGCAGTCAATTCCCATTTCGGAGCTGTCAAAACGGATTCGGGAGCGGGCAATTCTTGTTTCGAATCGATCAAAACGAACTTCGGAGTAGTTTTTATCCGTTTCGGAAGGGTCAAAACGACCTCCGGAGCGGTCATCGAACAAAAAGGTGCAATCGCAGGGCGTTTCGCGCCGGTCGAAGGTAGGCCCGCGAAGGCCCACTAAAATTCATCAATTTATAGAAATTGGTTGGCCGAAGCGCCTCATCAGTCGGCATTGCCGACCGCTTTTCCCTTGTTTTATTGAGAAAAAAGTCTAATAATATAGGTGAGAGAAAAATGAGAAATCCGAATTTGAATAAAAGTATCGCGGCGATTTTGATTATCGCGCTCCTTTCCGCAAACGCGGTTGCGAGTGGGAGCATTACGTTCGCGTTCACAACGAATTACCTGAGCCAGCTCGAACCGGTTCAAGCCCCGGACAGCATAAGCTCCCTCGGCGGCGCGGCGCGACTGGGCAGCGCAATCCGAAACCTCCGACTCTCCTCCGACCGCTTTATCCTGCTCGATACCGGAAACCATTTCGCGGGATACACCTATGCCGATTTTCGGGGCGAGCCTGAAATCGAGCTGATGAACCATTTCAGATACGACGCCATGTCGGTCGGCGAAACCGAGCTTTCCATGAGCGAAGACCTTTTCGACAACTGGTCGCGGACAGCGAGGTTCCGGCTGCTTCTGTCGAATCTGATCGCGCCGCCGCAGTGCAAGCTCTGCCGGAATATTGTTCCCTTTACGATAGTGGAGCGCGTGGGAATAACTGTCGGCATTTTCGCGCTGCTCCCGCCGGAGATAGAATTCTCTGGAAGGCTGACCGACGACATCGAGATCGACGGCGATATTATTGGAATTGCGGAAGAGATAGTCGATATTTTAGTGGAGAAATGCGACGTGATCGTTCTTCTCTCGCAGCTCGATATCGACAGAAATCTGGAACTCGCCGAAAAGATCTGCGATATCGACCTGATCATGTGCAATTCATGGGCCGAATACACCGGCGAACCGGTTATTGTGGAGAATGAGACGGGCTGCGTGACAATTATCGGCTGCGGCGGCAGTCGTGGAAGCAGGCTCGGGGTGCTCAACACGACGTGGGACGATTCGGGCGGTCTTATTCATTATGAATGGGCGCCAATCGATCTCGACAACTCGGTTCCGGTCGATCCGGCGGTTGTCGAGATTGTCGAAAAGTATATCGGCCAGAGGCCAAAGCCGCGGGCTATTGGCCGAACTTCGGTCGAACTCGACGGCAGGAACGCGGTTCTTCGCGGCGCGGAATCCAATCTTGGCAATCTTGTCGCCGACGCCATGCTCGAGGCTTTCCCCGGCGCAGATTTGGCCCTTCTTCCGGGCGGCTCTATCTGGGGAGACGCTATTTTGCCCGCCGGTTCTATCACCGACAGGGATGTTTTTGAATTTTTACCATACAACGAACGCGCCGTGCTTATCGAAATCGAGGGCGAGACGCTGAAAGAGATTCTCGAACACTCGGTCGGCAACATGGAATACTCATTTGGCGGCTTTTTCCAGATAGCGGGGGCGACAGTGAAAATCGACACGAGCAGGAGGGCGCAGCTTCTGGACGATATTCTTTTACGGGTCGATAAATCCGGCTCGCGCGTTCGGAAAATCGTTATCGCCGGGGAAAAAATGGACGGGGATGAACATTACAAGCTTGTAACGACCGATTTCGTCGCCACCGGAGGATATGGCTATTTTTGGTTCGATGGCGTTAAGGCTATCGAGGGAAGGACATTAGTGGATATTGTTACAGAATATATCGGCGAGAAAACTCCGGTCGCGCCCGCCTATGAGGACCGAATTGTGGTGGAACCTTGAACGGTAAGCGGCTCGCCCTGTTATGCGCAATCGCGGTTTTCCTGATTCTTATTTCCGGTTGCTCGGAACCGGTTATTCTTGGCGAGGAGATTCCGGGGATCGAGCGGGTCGAGATCGGTGAAATTATCGAGAATTATTCAGATTTCGCCGACGATACCGTCGAGGTTCGCGGAAAAATCGAATTAGGACCGGATTTCAGATTGGTCGATGGCAAAGACCGTCTGCTTATAATCCCTGTCGGCCTCGATATACCGGATTCGCTCGCGGATGGAAATTCTGTATGTGCCGGCATTGTGTTCTATCACGAAGAGCGGGCCGAGCCGGGCCTCGCGGCCCTGTATCTCAAGGTTCGTCCCCCACGCCGATAACGCGAAAATCGCCGAGTTCTCGTTTCGAGATAATCTCCGTATCTTCGCCGCCCCATTGGAAAACGACCGACCGCGTGACGCACTTCGGCAGGTCTCTTCCCCTCGAAACTTCCGCAAATTCCCAGACATCGTCGGATTTCGATTTGCCGCGCCCTTTTCTCTCTACCAGCAAAATACGAAAGAAACTATCGCCGGTAAGATAAACCGAAAAGGCATCTTCGCCCCTGTAAATCTTGAGTTTCCAGCACATTATCCCCTCGACACGCGTCCTCGTCTTGTTCACTTTTGCTGAATCGATATCGGCCACAGCGATTTCAATCGGTTCGCAGAGCAGCTCGAGCGTTGCGGCAAACGGCGAAATCGAAGAGGCGTAATCCCCGGAATGAATATCGAGGCCTATCGTATCGATACCGGTCTCGAGAATAGTGTCCCCCGAAGATATAACGAGGCATCGAGAATCCGCCGCCCACGGCCGGGATATGTCCAGCCTCTCGCGGAAAAAGCGCAGCAGAAGCCCGGCCTCTGGAACTTCCAGAGAAAAAGCGGCGCCCGCAAATGCAAGCGCCGCCGATATTATTATCATAGCTCGTTTCATCATAAGCCCTTTTAAGGGCTTAAACGGGCAAGGTTTTCAAACCTTTACACTGTCTATCCGGCAAGATTTATCCCAAGGAAGTCCTGAAGAACAAATAGAACTCTCCCGATAAACAACGAAAGCCGCGCCATAACAGTGTATCCGAATGTTGCGCCGAAACCGATCATCAGGAACCAAATACCCACCTTGGCAACGCCGCCGAAAACCCCCTTGTGCTCTTTCGAGAAAAAGAAGTATACCAGCACCGTGAGCACGCCAAAGAAGATTATAATATTATTAATCCCCGCTCCGCTCGTAAAGCTGAGGTTAAGCATCGTTGCCTCGAGCTGGCGTAGGACCTGCGCTTGCATACTCCTCGGTATCGCCATACCCGAACCCGCTCCAACAGAAAAACAAATAGCATAGCGCGAAAGCCAGCTATATTTAGGAACGATACGCAGGACCATCATCAAACCGAGGATTGCCGGTATAATTAATATCCACTGGCCCTGCTCGAACACTGGGATATAGAACCTCGGGATAACGCTATTAGTCCACCAGATGACAAGACCGTAACCGATCGAAACACCGACCGTAACATGCTCGGCCAGTTTGTAGAACGGGTTGTCTTTATAAAGGAAACTGAGCACGGAAAAGGTGAAAAATACACCTATCCAAACCCATGGATTCATCGATATATGCATACTCTCAGCTCCTTACTTTTTCTTGCCGATTACAAGATAGCCGATATTGCCGATGACAATAAACAGTATTATTATAACGTGTGCCCAGTTCTGGGCCTCCATGCCCATCGTGGCCATACGCTTCTCTCCAATAAGGGTCTCGTATTCCGCAGCGCCTTTTAATCCGCCAAGCATCCCCATTATCTGTCCCGATTGGATATATGGATAGAGATCGGCCGCGGAAACCGCGGTAACTCCCGCCGCAAGCGGAACACCATAAGGTTCGTGCGCATAAAGCAGCCACCAGGCGTAGGACGATGCTCCTGTAAATGGAACTATAAGGTCATAATTTTCGTAATTTTTGACCCCATCCAACATCGGGAGATCCTCCGTGCGGGTTCCATAAAAATCCGTTGGGAAAGACCTCTGCAGATCGGTCATTAAATCCATAATGACGATATGCCATCCAATAACCCAGGGCATGAACACATAATCTACACCGTTTATTTTCTGGTAGTCCGTGGCGGCCTCCTGTATAACCGGGGCGATAAGGCCCGGCCCTTGAATATAGAGACTCATCGCAATTATCTTTATATTGTTCTTCAGGCAGTGGCGGAATATAGCGTCGAACATCGGGAGCAGCTCCGGCGAAACAGACGGGTCGAAATCCGCAGAGAGAATCACGACGTCGCTCGGAGTCAGCGTCTCGATATAGTCGTATATATCCTTAACCTCTTTTGTGATAGGAATTGGTAATCCCATCTGGAAAAAGAAAGGCAGGACCATGGCCAGCGCAATAATTAGATATATCACGCGGCGGTCTATCTGGATCAGCCTTTCCCAAAACGTCTTTTTTATTTCTTCAGCCATTTGATCCCCCTTTAATCGCCGCTACCCATGTAGGACCGTTCGATACCGAGGATTATTTTCAGGCTCAACATCATGATGCCAAGCCCGATCCCAAGCTGCATTCCTCTTTTCGCAGCCATATTGGGAACGTTTAATATCCAGTTGGCAATCCCCGTGAAAGTGGGAAGGGAAGGCCATATATTATGCCAGAAACTTATCGATTCGCCCAGCGGAACACGCCCGAGCATCACGATAATAGCAGCCAGAAGAAGGGCGGTTGCCTGCGTGCTCCGCGCCCGGAAAGCGCGATAGGCCGCGCTCGATATATAGAAAGCGAGAAGGCTGAACATCGTTCCCTCGATTGCAACGAGGATGTAAGAATACATGTTCATGAAGACCATGCCCTCTTCCCTGCCCTGAATGAACCCGAATAGCGCCATCGTAACAGACATCACAATAGCCACAACAGAATATTGCCAGGCGGGGGCCTTCTTTTTTATCCTCATTCCGTGAACCCTATAGAAACTAATATAGGACAGGATTGCCGCGAATATCCCGATAACGATAGCCCAGTCCAGATATCCCTGAAAGAAGTTCTCGCTTATCCTGTGTGGCACGAAATATTGGATACCCAGCAACAGGCCCATAATAAACGTAATAGCCAGTGGTATTTGTTTTTTCCAAAGCATAGGGCCTCCTTATTGTTCCAGGCGTATTTTGAATAGGTTGACGAACCACAGGAACCCACTCGTCATGGATACTGTCCCGAGGACGATAACAATCATATAAATTACTTTAAGCATATCCTGAGCCTTGAGCGTTCCCACCTGAAGCGGATCGTGCGACAGGTATGCCGAAGCCGCGTATAACTCCTCGCCGATCAACGTGTAGTCGCACGTCGTTATGAAGAACGGTATTTGGGTTACGGCGTCGGTGCCGGCGATCTGAATCGAACCGGACATCGAACCGGTTTCGGTGAGGATCAGCGATTCCGCAAAGAACATCCCCATATAGAAGTTGGCGGCAGTGCGATATCTGACCATCATTCCGGCAACCGCAGCGGCATACGAAAACTGACTTCCCGCGGCAAAAAACACGTCGTCTTCGTTATATGCATCCGGACGACCGGCATCCATAAATGCGGTTTTCACAGTTTCCTGTGCGACAATTAGCACGATGGGATTATAGCACGGCACCAGAAGCCGTGTTTGGAATTCAGCCGCTTTTTTTGCTACCCTGCCGAGAATAGTAAGACCCGCGAGCGTGGCGATATCTGATATTCCCGTCAGTCCGAGAACATAGAGTATCGGACGTCCCATTTCTGTTGCACGTCCTAAAGCCTCGTCGAGATGTGTAATACCGGCTATCGGCCGCAGATAGAAGTCCTTGCCTTTTCTGGCCATGGCGAGGAAGAAATTCACGAAGACGACGAACAGAATAACAAGCACGAGAACAACTGTCTTTTCTGAGTGGAAAAACTGGGACTTCGGAGTCATCGGGCCGAAAATATCGCTGTCGATAAAGGAACCATCCGGGTCGATTACACGGCAGAAGTAATAATACTCGCCCATATCGCGCAGGCTGTCCGGGTATGAAGTTTGATATTGCTGACTGAGATAGCCTCTCGTCCCCCCCAACTTGTAAGTCTTCTGATTTTTTGGGTCTAAATTATACGTTCCCTCCAGAAGCACCTCTTCACCATCCATTATCTCTTTGTTGCCGCACCAGACCTGAACATATTGACCCGGTAATTCGTCACGAATAAGGCCCGGCTTGTCGATAAGGACGGTTTTTACGATACTGGCTTCGGGGTTTTCAAGTTCTTTGCCGTTCGGGTCGAGAAGAATGGCCTCGAATATGTGTTCGCCGGCGGGCAGGTCGGGAAGATTGATGAAGCCCATCTCCTGAAAATCCTTTTCCCACTTGCCCTCATCGACTCGCAGCTTAGCATAATAAACCTTATTGCCATCGTTCATATACATCTGATAGCGGAAAACGACTTCGAAAGCTTCTGCCGGAATCCATTCGTGAGCATCATAGACGGGCAGCGCATTCGCCGGTATCGCGGTATCTCCCTCGTCGTATCTGACAAGCTCGTTCCCCACAAGATAATATCCATCGGGGATTTCCTTCTTATCGTATTCCGGCGAGAAATCCGTGATATTGAGCGTGATTCCGATAGTTGGGACGCCCCATTGAATCGCCAGCGCCCCGCCGTCGTCGTTTTTAACATCGACAAGCGCCATATTCCTCACCATTTCGGGGCTGGACAGTTCCCCGGTTACAATGGCATAAGGCTCGCCGACAACCCTCGCACCAGCCTTGTCGAAAGTGGCGATGTAAAATTCGTCGCCCGCGGTGAAATCGCCCTCGATAATCGCCCTGTCGAAATCCTGTGAGAAGGCGCCGAGGAGGTCTCCACCGACAAGAGCGGTATCGTTCTCGCTCACAGAGCGGATCTCGAAGCGGTCGATATCCCTGAAATACGCCAGCCCCGGATTATAGCCCATCCACGTGGTTAGCAGCTTGCCGCTGTTCTCATCGAGGACGGCGGAGCAGTTTGTCGCGGGGAGAGGCGGTTCATCCACGGGTGTAAAGGTCATCACTTCGCTCTCCGAGCGATTCTTTTCCTTGTCGATAATAATTATCTTGTAGGAATACTCGATTCCGGCCTCTATCTGACCGTGCAGGAGAGCCTGCAGATTTTCAGAGGGCAGGCTGTAGCGCGTGTTTTCCGTGACGATTGCCAATATCTCGCGGCCATATTTAAATAGGAGGTCGCTGCACGCCTCGTCGAAAGGCTCGACACGCTCGCCCTTCGAGATAAAATCCCTCTCGCGCTTCGACAGACCGACATCGAAAAGCATGTCGCTTTTGCCCTCCGAGATTATCAGGCCCGTCGAGTCCGTGCTCAGAGTGGCTTCCCGTATCGTTTTCTGAGTCGGCGCGATTTCTCCTTCCGGCGGACGGACACGGAAAAAGCCGCCCAGGGCGAATTTTAGTTCCCTGTCGTCGGTTTTGGGCGGTGCGAAATCGTGCTCCACGGCAATTATCTTCTCTCCCGTTCTTTCGAGGGAATCGCGGTTTTCGGGAGTGGCTTTAATAATGTGCGCAATTGGGATCTCGCCTTCTTTGTCGAGGAGGAGATAATAGCCCACATCCTCGATATTTGTGGCAAGTGAATCTTCGATAGAGTGAATAGTCGCTTGAACTGTGCGTGTCAAAGGCTCCAGATCCCCGATATTGTTTTCCAGAGAGTCGGGATCGGAAGAAAAATACACGTCGTATTGCCTTGCGGAAGATGCGGTGAAATGCCGCCAGCCGATGGCAACATTAGTGCCGTCGTCCGCGGGTATATCGGAGACTTGTATCTCCGTAGGAATTGGCGGACCGACACGTTCACCCGCACAGCCGAGCACGGAAAGCCATATCCCGACGCAGAGAAATACCGCGACCGGAACGGCTCTTACTCGTGGAAGGTGCATCCTTTCTCCTTTCTTACTTCTATGTAAGTCCGGCATAATTCAATCGAATTGAATAAAACCGGTTAGTTTGCAATAATAGCTTATTGATTTCCTTTTCGCAAGGAATTCTTTGGTCGTTCACAGCTTTTTTTATGATTCGATGGTCTCCACATTCGCTCTGGGCACTATCGCATTATTGCCGTCTTCGAACTCGACCTCGAGAACCCTCGCCCTGGATTCGCTTTCGAGGGTCATGAGTTCCGGCGGAAGCGCTGTAACCTTGCCAATCAGGCCGAAATATGGGTATCTTATCACTCTTACGAGGCTGCCAATACCCAAACCGAGAGTCGATTTCAGCGGTTCGGTGAACCCTTCGGGAGGGCTGGGCTGTGCTATAACTATCTCCGGGCGGATAACCCCAGCGCGTATTTGAGTGGCGCCGTTCACGCTCGCGTTCCTGCCCTGATATTTTTTAAGCAGGTCGAAGGTTTTTTGTGCCATGGGTATTTCGCCGAATCCTTCGGTCGTAACGACTGCCGTGATAACGTTCTCGGATCCTGTTATCGCGACGCCGATATCGTAGCCGAGGATATTTCTGAGGTCTCTGTCGTCCACTCCACCGGCGACAATTGCCTTTATCCCGACATCCATCGCCTTTTTAAACGCGCCCGACGTTACCTTTCTTCCACAGACAACAATTTTCCCACGGAGGGACTCATCGAGCATATCCTCGATAAGGTCGCCCTGTGGGTCCTCGGTGAGAACTACAATCTCTCCGAACCTTTCGCCGCCAATTCCGAAGATTCCCTGTATAAATGTGGCGTTCGTCTCGACAATCGCGCCCTCGTCGGGGATAATCTCCGTAACCTTTCCCTCGATATACGCGGTTACCTCGATAGGGACCGGGACGGTCCGGAAAAGGACGTTTCCGGTAACCTCGCTAATAGATTCGACAGAGCCTTTGAAAGGCATTTTGACCGAGGTTTTAAAAAGCCCCGTGCCCAGCAGCCCCTTATTCTGGGCCACAAGATCGCCCTCTTCCAGAGGCATTCCCGTCTCGACCTTCATAAAATACTTCATATCCTCCGGGTCGCAGCCCAGGAGATTTGCAATGTTTATCTGATCCACATTTCCGGGCATATCCGTTCGGGCGATAACATCGTCGGGATTCACTCTGTCGCCGACCTTTGCTATTACCTCGCCTTTTAATGGAAGAATCCGCTTTTTTGCGATTCTTGTGTATTCGGTTACTTTAAGACCTGGTGTATATACGTGTCCCATGGTTCTCTCCCCGGTTTAGTTATTAGTATCGAGTGCCTCTTCGGGATAAACTTCGAGGGCCAGCAGCCATTTTTTCAGGGAATTTACCCTCTCTTCCTTTTCCTCGGGTATTTTCAGCGGTCTTCCGCGCCCGTCGAGGATAATTCCCACGACTCCGCCAAAAATCTCCCTCTCCACCTTTTTCCCCGTGCCCTCACCAACATCGAACCCGCGCGAGGGATTGAAAACAATTTTGGCCTTTTTCCCAACCGGCAGATCGAATTTGACCATATCTCCAATCATAAGCGTTCCCTCATAGATTTGCCCATCCCCGGTTTCGATACGATAATCGCCCATTTTTGAACCCGGTTTTCCTTTTCCGGTTGGGGATATCGATGTTCCGAGGTATATCAGGCAATCCTTGTGGAAAACTTCGGTGGCCGCTTTCGGGTGGATAGTCGCGAGAACGCCGAGCTGCGGCATCATGAAGATCGAATCCACGGCAAGAGTTGTGAAACCCTGCGGCTGGAAAGCGTCGAGAAGCATCATGGCCGCTTGATTCCTTCGCGGGGCGTGCGACAGAACCCCGCCGGAGCCGATAAGGATATCGAGGTTCATCAAATCGACGATAGTGTCAGTTTCTATTTGATCGAATGTTTCCGATATTGTGCGCTGCTTCTGGACACCTTTAAGGGTTGTGGCGAAACTACGGTGCTGCACAAATGCGAGCCGGAGCGCTTCACGGGCAACCGCCTGCTCGAA
>DAOWNU010000426.1 GCA_030642425.1 bacterium
ATACCGAGGCCTTTATCGAGGAAATAGAGGAGAGCGGGGAGGGCTTTTCTCCGCGTCTCGAGGCACTGGCAAGAAAAACGATCGACCGATTCTCCGAATACGCGGAAATGGAGGAATCCGTCCCCGAAGAGATAATCGACCTGATTAAAAATTCGCAGGACAACCCCGGACATCTTGCCGACCTGATAGCGTCACAGCTTCCGCTTAATCTATATTCAAAACAAAAAATTCTCAAATTGGTCAATGTTTCCGACCGTCTCGGCAGAGTTCTCTCGCATCTGGCGCGGGAGATAGAGATACTCCGTCTCGAGGAGGATATAGACCGGCGGGTGAGAAGCCGCATCGACGACTCGCAGAAGGAGTTCTACCTTCGCGAAAAGATGGCGACGATTCGCGATCAGCTCGAGGACGATATATCTCCAGAGATAGAGAACCTTCGGAATCGCATAACCGGAAAAAATATGCCGGAAAATGTGAGGGAAAGGGCCGAAGAGGAGCTTGAAAAGCTCTGCAAGATGCAATCGATGAATCCCGAAGCGGCGGTTATTAGGAACTATCTCGATTGGATACTCGCGCTCCCCTGGTTCGATACGACACGTGACAAAACCGATATCGAACACGCCTCGAAAATACTGGAAGAGGACCATTACGGCCTCTTGAAAATAAAAGAAAGAGTGAAAGAGCATATCGCGGTGATGGCGCTTTCCGACAAGGTCAGGGGGCCGATACTGTGCCTTTTAGGCCCGCCGGGAGTGGGAAAGACCTCGCTTGGGAAAAGTATAGCGCGCGCGCTTGGGAGAAAATTCGCGCGGGTGTCCCTCGGTGGGGTTAGAGACGAGGCCGAGATAAGGGGGCATAGAAGAACCTATATCGGGGCGTTTCCCGGCAGGATTATCCAGCAGATGAAACGCGCGGGAAGCTCAAATCCGGTTTTCCTTCTGGACGAGATAGACAAAATCGGCGCGGATTTCCGTGGGGATCCGGCGGCGGCGCTGCTCGAGGCGCTCGACCCGGAGCAGAACTCGAGCTTCGTCGATAACTATATAGAGCTTGAATTCGACCTTTCGAAAGTCCTGTTTATAACCACTGCGAACACAACCGCGGGAATACCCCCGGCTCTGATCGACCGCATGGAGACGCTGCACATCCCCGGATATTTAATAAGCGAGAAGGTCGCAATAGCGAGGGGATTTCTCATCCCGAAACAGAGGGAACAGGCCGGCCTTTCGAAAACCGAAGTGAGAATTAGCACAGAGGCTCTCGAATCGATTATCCGGGGATGGACACAGGAGGCGGGCGTCCGCGAACTCGAGCGCCGTCTCGGCAAAATAATGCGTAAAATAGCCTCGCGGGTTGTCCGAAAAAAGCATATTCCGAAACGAGTCGATATATCCGAAGGAGACCTCGAAAAAAATCTCGGAGTGAAACCATACAGGGATCCGAGGCTGCCGAAAAAACTGCTCCCCGGCGAATCACTCGGGCTGGCGTGGACTTCTGCGGGCGGGGAGATACTCCGTATCGAGACCGCTATAATTCCCGGCAAGGAAAAACTCGTTCTGACCGGGCGCCTCGGCGAGGTTATGAAAGAATCCGCACGAGCCGCGCTCACGTATGCGCTATCGAGGCTGTCGGAATTTGGTATCGACGCGGAAAAGATACCGTCGGGAGCCGTGCATATTCATCTGCCGGAGGGCGCCACGCCAAAAGACGGGCCTTCTGCGGGCGTCGCCATGTGCTCGGCCATAATCTCTCTATACCGGGGCAAGCCCCTGCCGAGCGATATCGCAATGACCGGCGAAATATCGCTGTCCGGCCACGTTCTCCGAATAGGCGGACTCGCGGAGAAACTTCTCGCCGCGAAGCGCCACGGCCTATCGACCGTAATAATCCCCGAGTCGAATATCCCCGACCTCAAGGAGATTTCCGTCGATGTCAAAAAGGGCATCGAAATAATTGCGGTGGGCCACATGGACAGAGTTATGGAAATACTTCGGGTGAATGTCAAAATCCAAAGGCCAAATGTCAAATGAAGCTCAAATGACTTAATGTCAAATTGGTCGGCAATATTGCCCGCCAGTACGCGGAAAAATTAGCTCTTGACAGAAATTTGCTTATCCCTTATAGTATTTTAGATAAATTTGTCGAAGGGAATGGAAGTAACCTCACCAGCGGATATGAACAAAGGCAGCTACCCCTTGTTGACCGCGACCGGAGAATAAGCCAAGGAGAATACTATGCCTATAGCGACGATGTCATTGGATGCGCTTGTAGAGTTATTGCGCAGCCTCGATGACAGAACAAAGAAATACGGTAGCGTTGCGTTAAATGGGTCTATTTTATAGTTCAT
>DAOWNU010000337.1 GCA_030642425.1 bacterium
ATGAACTATAAAATAGACCCATTTAACGCAACGCTACCGAAAAAAGCTATAAAATAACCGAAATTGAAAGTTAAACCCTTTTTCAGCAATCTCAAATGTCAAATGAAGCTCAAAGCTAAAATGTCAAATGAAGCTCAAAGTCCAAATGACAAAGGCCACGAAACCCCCATATTGTCATTCCGGGATCGACCCGGAATCCAGTGGGGGTGGGGTGTGGAATTCGACATTAGGAATTAGGCATTCATTAGGATTTAGGATTTCAAAATTAGGATTTCTCTCATGCTGGCACTTAAAAACTTCCAAATATGCAAAAGATGTTGATTTAAATATTGCTAATCTCTTATAAAGGGTAATCGATGAAAATATCGGAAACGATTCGGTCAAAAGCCCGCGAATACTCGCGATTCACGGCGGAAAATCTCTCGGAAATAATCCGTATCCCCTCCCCCAGCGGCGAGGAAAAGGCGGTTATCGAAAAGCTCCAAAAACAATGCCGGAAGGCGGGGTTCGACGGTGTACGCGTCGATGGCCTCGGGAATCTTATCACGCGGATAGGCGCCGGCCCGCGCAAGCTGGCGATAGACGCCCATATCGACACGGTCGGTCCCGGCGATCTCGAGCAGTGGGAGTTTCACCCGTTCTGCGGTGATATCCGCGAAGGCATGGTGCTCGGGCGCGGAACTGTCGATCAATCCGGCGGCGCGGCGGCGATGATCACGGCGGGCAGAATCCTCAAAGAAACCGGCTACGACGGCGAATTTTCGATATATTTCACTTTCACGGTGATGGAGGAAGACTGTGACGGCCTCTGCTGGAATTATCTTATCGAGCGGGAAGGGCTTGTCCCGGATTTTGCCGTCTCGACCGAGCCAACCAATTTGAATCTTTACCGGGGGCATCGCGGGCGGATGGAGATCGAGTGCCGTTTCCACGGCCTGTCTTGCCACGGCAGCGCGCCGGAACGCGGAGAAAACGCGATATATATGGCCTCGCGCGCGGCGCTCGAGATCGAGAAGCTCGACGACCATCTGCCCGCCGACAATTTTCTCGGCAAGGGCAGCGCGGCAGTAACCTTTATCGAGTCAGAATCGCCCTCGCTGTGCGCGGTTCCCGACCTGTGCAAAATTCATATCGACAGGCGATTGACACAGGGCGAATCGAAAGAAAGCGCGCTGGCCGAATTATTCGAGATAATCGGCCCGAAGACCGAGCCGACCGTTCCTGTATATAATAAGGAAAGCTACACCGGACTCGTTTTCGAGCAGGAGAAATATTTCCCGACATGGGCGATACCGGAGGCCAGCCCGCTTGTCCGGGCCGGAGCTGCAACCGGCGAAATACTTTTCGGCGCGCCGCCAAAAATCGGCAAATGGACGTTTTCGACAAACGGCGTGGCAATCTGCGGCAAACACGGCATCCCGACTATCGGTTTCGGCCCCGGCAACGAGAAATTCGCGCACGCGCCAAACGAGGCTGTGCCAATAGAACATCTGGCGAGGGCGTCGGCGTTCTACGCGATGCTGCCTTATGTTTTAGAGAAATTGGAAATGTAGGAATAAATAAGGTAATAGGTAAAAGGTAATGGGTAATAGCGCCCCACAACGCCACCTTCTGGATTCCGGGTCGAGCACGGAATGACAATATGAGATTGCGTGGCCTTTGACATTTGAGCTTTGGATTTGATTTCGCCACCGAGCGTCCGGGGACATTCGAGCTTTGACATTTGGATTTACATTATTTTGGTGCTTTGCAATAAGTGGGTCTTCAACAAGGCCTAATGAATTGCTTGCAAATAAGTTATAACGAATTATCTTCACGCATGAGAAGAACGAAAGGAAGGGGCAATATGGAACAATTATTACGCGGCAAACACCTGATAACGCTCGACGATTGGTCGAAAGAGGAGATCGAGGCCGCTCTCGCGGCAAGCGCCGAACTGAAACGGAGACGATACGCGGGGGAAATCACCAACC
This sequence comes from bacterium, assembly GCA_030642425.1. GTDB lineage: Bacteria > UBP14 > UBA6098 > UBA6098 > UBA6098 > DAOWNU01. Next base: position 1,974 of record DAOWNU010000337.1, read on the forward strand.
TGCTACCAAACAAGACGCTGTTCATGATCTTTTTCGAGCAATCGACACGGACGCGCAACTCGATGGAGGCCGCGATGACACAACTCGGCGGCCACGCACACGACCTGACCGCGGACAAAATGCAGATTTCCCACGGCGAAACGCCGCGCGATACCGGCGAAGTCCTGTCGCGCATGGGCGAGGGGATCGCGATTCGGAACTGTTTCCACGGGATCGGGAACAAATATCTTCGCGATATTTCGGCGAATTCGCATATCCCGCTAATTTCCATGCAGGACGATATTTATCATCCCCTTCAGGGAATCGCCGATTTGATGACTATTCGTGAGCATTTCGGGGGCAATCTGAGCAGGCTGAAAATCGCGATCTCGTGGGCATACGCCACAAGCCACAGCAAACCGCTGTCGGTGCCGCAATCGCAGATATTGCTTTTTTCGCGTTTCGGGATGGATGTCGTTGTCGGGCATCCGCCCGAATTCCCGCTTCAGCCGGAAATTGTCGAAAAAGCGAAAATCAACGCCGCCGGCGGCGGTGGCAAAATCTCTTTTGTGGACGATATGGACGCGGCTGTCCGCGACGCCGATATCGTAATCCCGAAAAACTGGGGCGGGTTCGCCTATTTCGATGATTTTGTTGACGACGACGAACACCGCGATATAATGCAGGCCAATCTGGATAGGCACAGGGGCTGGATACTCGACGAAAAGCGATACGCGCTCGCGAGGCCTGGCTGCAAGGTCATGCACGCGCTCCCCGCCGACCGCGGCAACGAGGTTACCGACGCCGTTCTGGACAGCGAAAACTCGATTATCTACGACGAGGCCGAGAACCGTCTCCACACCGCGAAGGGGATATTGTCGCTGACGATGGTTGCGGGCAATGCCCGCATATGAGGTTCCCCAAAACCGGACAAGACGGTTTTTTGGAATATATTAGGCTCCATAAAGATGGAGCCGGACGGCAATGCGGCAGCATCTTTCAGTAGTGCAACGACAATCGTGCTTAACTGCTGGCACGCCTCTCGCTACGTTCGGTTGGTGAAGATTGTTACATTATTTCCGAACGCGACAGCCGCGCCAGCGGGGAATAAAAAAGAGGGCGACCATCGGTCGCCCTCTTCGTATGTCATTCCGACCCCCGAGCCGGAATCCAGCGGATTGTGTGGTGGGGCAATTTTGTATTGCTAATTTTGAATTGAATCTTCATATTAAC
>DAOWNU010000318.1 GCA_030642425.1 bacterium
ATGAACTATAAAATAGACCCATTTAACGCAACGCTACCCTTTTGTCAATTTATTCTTCCTTGCGTAGAATTTCCGGCGCCCATTTCTCGATAAGAATTTCGAGAATTTGGGCGTGACGTTCGGCCTGAATTCCCGCTTCTTTGTGGACTTCAGAAGATTCCTTCACATTTTCGGATGTCGCAAAATGGTCGAAGGAATATTCACGAAGGCGTTCGAGTGTATAAAATGCCATGAAAGGGTCGTCTTCGACAGCCTTTTCGATATCGTCCATGTCGATATCCGATTGCTTGGCTGTTTTTTCGACATCCACGAAAGTTATTTCGACGTCGGTTTCCTCGAACAGCGGTTCGCAGGCCTCGAGCAGGGGGAGAATCGCTTCGTAGATCTCGATAGCCTTGCTCTCGCCCGGCGAAAACGGCTCGATTATAACTTTATCTCCGAAAATTGGGATGACGAAGATCGCCATAGCCATAATTACCAATACTCTTTTCATTTCTCCTCCAGGAAGTTAATTATTTGTAGATTATTTCTTTCTATTACTTAAAGCCTCTTCGGCAAGGCGAAGCTGTTCCGGCGAATTGATTCCCAGAAGTTCGGCGCTGTCCTCCGCTGGAATTGCCGAGACGATTCCTCCGTCGTTTTTCATCACTGTCAGAATGTCCGTGAGATAAAATTCGCCTTGAGCGTTATCGGAGCCGATTTTTATCAGCGCGGGCCAGAGTTTTGCGGAATCGAAAATATATGTTCCGCTGTTCACCTCATTTATCGATCTGACCGTCTCGTCGCCGTCGGCGAACTCCACAATTTTTTCAAAATTGCCCTCGGAATCCCTCACGATACGACCATATTGCGCGGGTTCTTCGAGTATTCCCGTGAGAACGGTCGCGGAGGCATTTATTCTTATGTGATATTCGAGCATTTCCCGGAGAGTCTCCGCTCGAATAAGCGGCATATCCCCACAGAGAACGAGAATCTCGCCCTCGAAACCGGAAAATGGCGACTGAGCCGATAGGACTGCGTTCGCGGTGCCGAGTTGCTCGGTTTGAACTGCGAACACGACACGCGATCCGCGCAGATAAGCGATAACCTGTCCCATCCGATTGCCGACGACAACGACGATTTTCTGTGGCTTAAGAGCGCGCGCCGCATCCAGAACGAGACCGATCATCGCTTTGCCGCCGATTTCGTGCAGAACCTTGGCGCGGTCGCTTTTCATGCGCTTTCCCTCTCCCGCGGCAAGAACGATCACGCCTATCATGTTTGCTCCACCGCTATCGGGCGGTTATCGCTATCGACACGAACCATGAGCGGCGGGCCAACTTCCGAGCTTTCGCCCACCGCGTAGGACAATATCATTATCCGGTCGCCCGCCATGCCGCGCCTTGCCGCAGGGCCGTTTAGGAGAATCTCACCCGAGTTGGGTTCGCCCTCGATCACGTAAGTTTCCAGCCGTTCGCCATTGTTCAAGTTCACGACCTGGACCCTTTCCCCCGCAAGGATACCGGCGGCTTGCATTAATTCCGGAGACAGGGTAATACTGCCCTCGTAATCGAGTTCCACGCCGGTAATCGTGGCCTTCGATATTTTCGCTCTGCACCAAATTCTAAACATTGTTATCCTTCTATTTTAAGGTAGTCGCGGAAAAGTTCCGCTCTGTTTGTGTCCATCTGAAGCTGATTTCCCTCTCCTACGATTGCAGTGAGATGGGCGGGTTTTCCCACAAGAAAAAGCTCGGTCGCCGAAATCAGGTCGATAGCATCTAAAGTGATCCCCTCGGCCGCGTCGAGCCGGAGCGCGTTCGCCAGCGCATAGCCCTCCTGCCTCGCGATCATTCTTGCGTGGGTCAATATCCCAATCCCGCGAAGAATCTTGTCTTCCACCTGATATCTGGCCTTGGACATGATCGCATCCCTTGCCTTGAATTCCATTTCAACAAGCTCGTAAATCATATCCCGCGAGGTTTCGAGTATCTCCTCCTCGTCGAGGCCGAGAGTGTGCGCCGAGCGTATCCAAAAAAGGTGGCCTTCCGAACTGATAGAGGGGTCCGCGAACGGTTTCAGTGTCAAGCCCGCTTTTAGCAGGCTGTCCCTCAATTTTGAAAAGTTGTTGCTATAGACAATTCCCGGTATATGCACGATGAAACCGATCATCAAGCCCGTGCCGCATTCGGTGGGCCTGGATGTCAAAAAGCCGAAACGCTCCGAGTAAGCGAAGGGAAGGGATTGCTCCATTTTCTCCTCGAGGTCCCGCGCCTTTCTATAGACCGTTTCGACATCCGTCCCCGGCATAACGAATCTGAAACGCAAATGGTCGGAAGTGTTCAACGCGACCCAGCTATTCTCTATCTCGGTGAGAAACAATCCCGTGCCCTGTGGTCTGGGGAGAAGCTCTTCGGGCAGGCTGCCGCGTTCGGCAAGATATTTTCTGTCCTGTTCCTCCATCCTGTCCGTTTCGAGAAAGCGATAGTCCGGCAGTATCCTGCCCAGGATTTCCGTCATCTGACGGCGCGATATTTCCCTTTCTTCACGGTCGAGAGTATTCGGGAACGGCCTATCCGCCAGATTTCTGACATAGAGAGCCTCGGTCGAGATAACCACCTCGAAATTTTCTCCACCGTCGGATATCCATGATGGGAGATTTGGTGGATACGACTTTTCTATCAATTGCTTTCCTTCTCAATTAATTTTATTTCGTCCCTGAGACGCGCGGCGCTCTCAAAATCCTCCTGCCGGACCGCCTCCGACAATTTCCATTTAAGCTGTGCGACATCGAACGTGTTTTCTTCGCCCAGCCCTCTTCCTTTATGATAGCTCGCGGAATGTATCCCTTTGAGAATATCTGTAAGTGCGGCGCTGAAAGTAGAATAACATTGAGAACAGCCAAGCAATCCCGTTTTGAGAAATAGGGAATATGTTAATTTGCATCCGGGGCAGAAAAGCTCATTTTCGGAATCGGTTCTGGTGATAATATCGCGTGTCCGTTTCCGGTTCATCTTATTTTGCTCGACGATCCCCGCTTTTCTGGCGCATTCCTGACAGACGCGTTTTTCCGTTCTCACGCCGTCGACAACTATGACGCATTTTATCTCGGCATTGTTTTTTTTACACAATTGGCATATATTATTCATAATCCTCACCCAATTTTTCGGATGCCAAAATCCCCTGTAATATTGCTCAATGTGCCGTTTTCCATGCAATATATCTTTTCCGCCTTACCCGCAAGCTCCCGGTTATGTGTGGCCAGAACAACCGCCATATTCTCCTGTTTTGTGAGCGAAAAAAGCAGTTCGACAAGTCGATCGGAGTTGCGGGCGTCGAGGTTTCCGGTCGGTTCGTCGGCCA
>DAOWNU010000110.1 GCA_030642425.1 bacterium
ACAGCAATTTTTTATTTTTGATTTGTAATTTTGATATTTAATATTTGATTTTTAATATTCTTCCAACTCCTATCTTCAAACTTCTATCTTTTATGTTTTCTCATATCGTGCGTTTTTCAGCAATCTCAAGTCTCCAACACTTCAACTCTTAATGCGCCGCTGTTTCGGTGATAACCTGCTGCATGGACACTATGCCATCGATCATATAGCGGATAGCTTCCTGCCTCAGTGAACGCATACCGTCCTTGGCGGCTTGCTCGCCGATTTCAAGCCCCCCCGCGCCGTCGATAATCATTTTTTCGAGCTTCGCAGTAATGGGCATCACCTCAAAAACCGCCCTTCGACCTTTATTCCCCGTGTTGTTGCAATAAGAGCAGCCCTCGCCCTCGTAAAACTTGATCTTGGCGGCGTCCTCCGTGCTCATACCAATTATCTCCAGATACTCCGGGTTCGGCTCGATCTCCCTTTTACATCTTGGGCAGATCGTTCTCAATAGCCTTTGGGCCATAATAAGTCTCACCGAGCTGGCCACGAGAAATGGCGGCGTTCCCATATCCACGAGACGGGTGATCGTGCTCGGCGCGTCGTTCGTATGCAACGTGCTGAACACAAGGTGACCGGTCAATGCGGCCTTGATCGCTGTCGAGGACGTTTCGCCGTCACGAATCTCACCAACGAGGATGATATCCGGGTCCTGACGCAGGAAACTGCGAAGTGAGACGGCGAAAGTCAGGCCTATATCGGAGTGCATGTGAACCTGATTGATTCCGTCGAGATTGAACTCGACCGGGTCCTCCGCAGTCATGATATTGACATTGGGATGATTCAATTGCTGGAGCGCGGAATAGAGTGTTGTCGTCTTGCCCGATCCGGTCGGGCCGGTCACGAGTATCATGCCGAATGGCATGTGTATCGCTCTGTTGAATTCCTTCATCGCCCGTTTTGGAAAGCCGAGCTTCGTGATATCGAGCATGAGGCTCTCGGGGTCGAGAAGACGCATAACGACCTTCTCGCCGTAAATAGTGGGCAGGATAGACACTCGAAGGTCTATGGCCCGGCCCTGTGTATGCACCTTTATCCGGCCGTCCTGAGGAAGACGCCGCTCCGAAATATTGAGCTTCGCCATTATTTTCACACGGCTGACGACCGCGTGCCGGAGCCTGTATGGTAGCGGGGCCATTTCCATAAGGTTACCATCGACACGAAACCTGACCCGCGTGCGTTTTTCGTAGGTTTCGATATGAATATCCGAGGCCTTCCTGCGAATCGCGTCCATAATTATGGAATTGACGAGCTTCACCAGTGGCTTCTCCTGGATTGCCTCCTGAAGCTCGGCCTCTGAGAAATCGTCTTCGGCCTCTTCTATAACATCGAGTTCGTCGCCGCTGGCCATATCCTCGAGAATGTCGTCGATAGTATCTTCCTCGGTGCCGTAATATTTTTCGATAGCCGCGAGGATCGCGCTTTTCGAGGACATAACCGGCTGTATTTCGTAGTTCGTGATGAAACGAAGCGTATCCTGAACCAGAAGATTTGCCGGGTCGGAGGTTGTCACGAATAGAAGTTTCCCGACCTTGATAGCGGCGATAACAGTGAACTTGCGCGCTATCTCTTCGGGAATAAGATCGACGATATCCTGAGTAAGATCGAGGTCTTCGAGCTTTATCGTGCCGACATTTAACTGTTTCGCCACATAAGAGCTGATTACGTTTTCGTCCTCGATAAACCCAAGCTCGAGGAGAATTTCGCCGATTTTCTGACCGGATTGTTTCTGAGCTTCGAGCGCTTTGTTGAGTTGTTCTTCCGTTATTCTTCCAGCCTTTATCAACATTTCACCAAGACGCAAGGCCATATTTTTCCTCCTGTATTATCGAATTCATAGATTCGCCTAAACCATTTCTTTAGGTAATTATAGTTATTTTGTTGCCGTCTTTCAACCTGAATAATTCGATTTTGGATTGAGCGCCTACGGGTGGGATTTTCTTGTTTCCATATATGTGTGCCGCGCCTGTGAAAGATTCAATTCGAAATGATCAATTAGCAATTAGCAATGTTCAATGCCCTTCCACTCCCCGTCAATGCGGCAGCATCTATCCGTAATATAACAATTGCCACGCTTAACCGCTGGCACGCCTCCTGCTGCTTTTGGATAAGCTGCACGATTTCGCAAGCGACAGCCGCGCCAGCCTCTTCGGCGTGTGCCGACCGGAATAGCAGACATGTAAATATTATCAAAATAAAAAAGGAGCACATTATGTCGATGCATAGGACTTCGGAAGAGAAGAAAGCGAAGCGCAAGGCCACTAAAAAACGCCACGCAGATCTCAGAAAAACAAATGGAAGCGTGGCTCATCAAACTGCGAAAGTGCTACAATCGAATCTAAGGGCGGTTCTCGCCAATTGCGGTCTTACACAGATGCAGATATCCGACTTTTCGGGCGTTTCGCCCACTGTCGTTTGCGCATTGACCCGCAGATACCGCGGCACGGTGCGGTTATCTTCGGTAACAGGACTCGCTCGAGCCGCCGGATATCATCTCGAATTAGTGCGCGACGATCCTCATAAAGACAAGTTCCGGGAACACCGCAAGTTCAAGCTCCCATCGCTGCCTAAATAAAGCAAAACGGATAAATTTGGTCAAAATCGTTCTGGAGACTAATATATAGTTTCTGGAGAAAATGATTTTCTTTTTGGAGAATATATTTACGTTTCTGGAGAATTATATTCTCTTTCTGGAGAATGTATTTATCTTTCTGGAGATTAGAATATGTATTCTGACAAATAGATATTTCATTCTGAAGAATGCAATATGCTTTCTGTAGAATAGAATTATGTTTTTGGAGAATACGATTGTGTTTCTGGAGAAAATTGGTATTCTAATGAAGAAATCGTGTATTCAGATGAAATATATGTTTATCCAGAGTGGAAAAAACGGCTGCGAAGCTTTTGTGGACAAGCTTGCAAGTTAAATCTGCAATTCGAGAGCTTGCAAAACGAATTGGATGGGATCGAGGACAACTTGCCGATCGTTACTGTTAATAATCAAACCAAACGGGCCGCCTGCCCTTTCCGAGAATGCGAATGCTGCCGTCGGGAATGTAGCCCAGGGCGATTTTTGCGTCGCCCCCCTCTCCCGATTGAAAGGCGGTCCAGAAACCGTCGGGAGAAAAAGCGGGCGCCATATCGTCCCGGTCCGTGTCGAATATGGCCAATATCCGGCCCTCGGGAAGCGACCTGACAACGATATATTTGGTTCGGGAATTCGCTCTACTTGCGTTGTATGCCAACAATTGAAGCGTGCCTGAGATTGTCGGACGTCCCGCCGTTTCGCCCCCGTCCGAAACGCGCACCGGGGCCACTCCCGGACCGGGAGTCCAAAGCACGGCGCGGCGGTCGTCCAAAAATGCCGTCCATTCCGAAGATTTTATTGTGTCCGAGAATATTTCGTCTGCAATTGAAGAATCTTCCACAAAACAAACTTCGTTTGTCTCCGGTATCAATTCGCAGAGCGCGATTTTCCCTTGCTTGTCGGACTTGAAATATATTTTTCCGCGAAAAAGTGTCAGGCAGCATTCTTCTCCGGGAGTGTTTATTATCGACAAGATTTCGCCGGTGGCCGCGGAATATTCGACTATTTCCGCTTCACCCGCTCCGTCGTGGACACAATAGACAGCGCCTTTCGGCTCGGGATTCGAACATGCGGCGAACAATAGAGCGACAATCGATGCGATAAGCGAGTATTTCATCGGTCAATATTTAGAAATGTCGAAATCCTAATGGCAAATGAATGTCAAATCGACCCACCCCACAGCGCCTCTGGATTCCGGCCTTCGCCGGAATGACAGATTGGGTGTGGAATGACAGGTTGGGTGTGGGGCGGGTTTTGACATTTGGGCTTTGGGCTTCATTTGACATTTGAGCTTTGAGCTTTGGATTCCCCCCCCCGCTATCCCGTTATTATGTTCAATATCCGCCCCGGAACGTAAATTACTTTTACGATTTTTTTCCCCTCGATATTGCGGCGGATTTTCTCCCCGGCCATCGCTTTCTCGAGTGCGATTTCCTGCGATGAGTCCGGCGGGATATTTATTGTGCCGCGCAGTTTGCCCATAATCTGAACCCCGATCTCCACAGTTTCGAAACCGACCGCGTCCGGGTCGAATTCCGGCCAGTCGCGCTCGACAACGAAACTATCGAAGCCCAGCCGAAAATTCAGTTCTTCCGCCAGATGAGGCGCAAAAGGCGTCAGGATGCGCGCCATTTTGTCCGCAACCAAAAAACCTATCGCGGAATTTTTCAGTTCGTCGGGTTCGATAAAGTTGATAAACTCCATCATCCTCGCGATAGCGGTGTTATAGGACATTTTCTCGACATCTTCGGTAACCGCTTTCACCGTGCGGTTCAGATTGCGATATAGTTCCGCATCGCGGTTGGAGAGGCCCGAAACAGAGTCCGTGGTTTTGGAACTGTCCAGACCCTCCGGTATCATTTTCTCGACACGCGTCAGGAAACGCTCCGCGCCCTTTATTCCGTCCTCCGACCACGATATTTCGTGATCCGCGGGGGCGAAAAACAGTATGGTGGTGCGCGAAACGTCCACGCCGTGCTTCTTAACGACATCGATAGGGCTTATCACGTTCCCCTTCGATTTGCTCATTATCTCACCGTTTTCGTCGCAGACCATGCCGTGGTTGAACAGCTTTTTCGCCGGCTCGTCCGCGCTCAGATAGCCCATATCGTGCAGGACTTTGGTTATAAAACGGAAATAGAGCAGATGCCCGGTCGCGTGTTCGATACCGCCGATATACAAATCCACCGGCAGCCATTTGTCGGCCTCCGCTTTGGAGAACGCCTCGTCGGGATTGTTCGCGTCGGTGTATCGCAGATGATACCAGCTCGAACACACGAAAGTGTCCATGGTGTCGGGATCGCGTCTGGCCGGCGAGCCGCATCGCGGGCAGGTCGTGTTCATGAACTCCGGGACATCCTCCAGCGGGCTGCGGCCCTTCGGCAGAAAATCTTTCACAAAAGGCAATTCGACCGGCAGGTCTTCTTCCGGAATCGGCACGACGCCGCATTTCTCGCAATGAACGACCGGAATCGGCGCTCCCCAGTAGCGCTGACGGCTCAACAGCCAATCGCGCAGCTTGTATTGTATCGCCTTTTTGGAAAAGCCTTTTTCCGCGCCGTATTCGATAATCGCGGGTATCGCCTTGCGTGAAAATCGACCGTCGAACGGGCCGGAACCGGTCATAATGCCGGGATCGATATAGGCTTCGGTCATCTCATCCGGATCGAGCCGGACATTCTCCGGCTCAATCACCACGCGGATTGGGATTTCGTATTTTCTCGCAAACTCGAAATCGCGCTGATCGTGGGCCGGAACCGCCATCACCGCGCCGGAGCCGTATCCCGCGAGGACATAATCCGCGACGAACAGGGAAACCTCGTTGCCGTTGAACGGGTTGCGCACGTGCAAACCCGTATCGACACCGTCTTTTTCTCTGCCCTCTGCGGTGCGCTCAATCTCGCTTCGCGCGGCGACCGTGGCGATATACTCTTTCACGCGCTCTCTATTGGGGCAGATATCCACAAGTTTGCGCATCGACTCCGCCTCCGGGGCGATAGCCATAAACGTAACACCATAAACGGTGTCCGGCCTCGTGGTGAATATCGGCAGGCGGTCGCCGGTCTCGACTATCTCGAAATCGATATTCGCGCCCTCCGATCTGCCTATCCAGTTGCGCTGCATTGTTACGACCGAGTGCGGCCAGTCCAGTTTTTCCAGATCGTTCAGCAGCCGACCGGCATAATCGGTTATTTTGAAAAACCACTGCTCGAGCGTTTTTCGCTGAACCGGCGTTTCGTCATGGCGCCAGCAGCAGCCGTCGATAACCTGCTCGTTGGCCAGAACGGTATTACATTCCGGGCACCAATTGACCATGGCCTTTTTTTGATAGGCCAGCCCACGCTCGAACAGCTTCAGAAAAACCCACTGCGTCCATTTATAATAGTCTTTCCGGCAGGTAACAACCTCGCGATCCCAGTCGTAGGACAGCCCGAGGGCCTTCATTGTTTCCCTGCCCGTGGTAATATTGCCCTCTGTCCACTTCGATGGGTGAATTCCGCGCTTGATAGCCGCCTGTTCCGCGGGCAGACCGAACGCGTCCCATCCGAAAGGGTGAAGCATTTTTTTGCCCCGCATCCTCATAAAGCGCCAGACAGCGTCGCCGATAGAGTAGTTGCGGAAATGACCCATGTGAACGTCGCCGCTGGGATAGGCGAACATCTCCAGCAGGTAGAATTTATCCTTGCCGGGATTTTCCGTCGTTTTGAACAGGCCGAACTCCTGCCATCTGTCCTGCCATTTTTTTTCGATATTTTGGAACGGCATAATAATCCTCGATTGTTATTGTTTTATCCTCATCGTCCCGCAAAGTCTAAGCGTTTTAAAACGCTTCGAACGGAAGCCCTTTAAAGGGCTTAGATTAATTATCCTATACAAGGTCGAGCGTATGAACAAGAGATAAATATTAAATATCAAACATCAA
>DAOWNU010000457.1 GCA_030642425.1 bacterium
ATCCGGTTGGATTTTAAGCAAAGGGTATCGCCGGTGCCGGTGCCCTTGAGCTTCACGGTAACGCCGATATCCCCGGCGACCAGCGATTTTACCTCCACCCTTTCCTTTCCACGGGTGATATAAAGGGTTCCGAACCTTTCGCCGATTCCGCGGTTTGGATTGAACAGCTCGGCTCCGTTATCGACGGTGCCGGAAATGACCTTGAAATATGTCAACTTGCCGACATGTTCCTCGGAATGAACCTTGAACACGATGGCGCTCGTCGGTTTGCTTTTATCGATCTCGACGACCTCGTCGAATCCCTCGTCGCCCATCGACTTTTTGGCCATAACCTTGCCGATGTCCTTCGGCGATGGCAGAAGATTGACGATCGCGTTGAGAACGATCTCCGTGCCGATATTATTCGATGCGCTGACCGGAATCACCGGGAAGAGTTTTCCGGCTGCGACGGCCGTGTTTAATCCGGCGATAAGCTCATTTTCCGAAAGCTCGCCCTCCTCGAAATATTTTTCGAGGAGTTCGTCGTCGGATTCGGCGACAGCCTCCGTAAGCTGCATTCTGTATTCGGCGATCCGGTCTTCGAGTTCGCCTGGAATCGGGACTTCCCTCCCCATTCCTTTTCCACCGCGCTCGAACGAAAAGGCCTTCTTTGCGAGCAGGTCTATAACGCCGTTAAACGACTCGGAAACACCCATCGGGATAGCGATTGGAGCCACTCCTTTTCCGAATGCATCCTGAAGCTCCTTGACGGCTTTTGAGAAATCCGCGTTATCGCGATCCATCCGATTTACGAGAAAGATGCATGGCTTTCCCGCGAGGCGCTCCCATGCGGTCTGCGTCCCGACCTCGACGGCGCTCTGAGACGAAACAAGCATCAATCCGGCATCCGCGACCCGAACCCCGCTGATAACCTCGCCGACAAAATCGTTGTAACCGGGCGTATCGAGGATATTTATCTTCGTTTTGTTATGTTCGGCAAAAAGCAAGGAAAGCTGAATCGAGCTTTTCCTATCTATCTCTGCTGGGTGATAATCGCTCGCGGTATTACCATCTTCGATTGCTCCCATACGATTCAATGCCCCGGTAGTGTAGAGCAGAGCCTCTGCCATTGTGGTTTTACCCACACCGCCGTGAGAAAGAAGAACAACGTTACGGATACTCTCTGTCTCGAACTGTTTAACCGCTGCCACAGGAACCCCTTAATTTTGTGTGTTTCAATTCATACCTCTTCAAAATAAGCTTTCAAGTTACTCAAAGCATTATAGTTTGTCAATAATAATATTTTTTTTGGAAAATCTCTGAAGTCTATATTTTTTTTGAAAATAAAAAATCCGAATGACTTAATGTCAAATTGGTCCAACGAATGGATGAGGCCGACCCGATCTTTTTCCCCCGGTTGGGTGGTGTTGGGCATTATACATTATACATTCACTTATATCCCCCGCCCCTTCCGCGCTGTCACGATTTTTGCTACGGTCGATAGGGAATATTTTATTATTATATTTCGACCGCAAAAATCCACACCCACCACATCCCGACCCCCGCGCCAGCGCCCCAAAGGAAGCACGTCTGTGCGCCCCCTAAAAAATTGGCTACGCCCTATATTTGAACAAGTGGTAGCTACCACTTGTTCAAAAAGGCTTGCTTTTTTCATTCCCCGGTAGGGTGGTGTTGGGACCTATTACCTATTTGAGATTGCTGATTTTTGTAAGAATAGGCTCGATAGTGCCGTCATTGCGAGGAGCGGAGCGACGCGGCAATCTCCTGCAAACGTTGAGATTGCTTCGTTTCACTCGCAATGAC
>DAOWNU010000046.1 GCA_030642425.1 bacterium
TTCCCGTAGGGGTGGGCCTATGTGCCCATCCGAATGCGCGGAAATGCGATAGGCGGTAATGAAACGGACGGGAGCACACACGGGAGCACACACAGGTGCTCCCCTACGAATTGAAAACGATAATACAAGGTCGAACGGTTATTCCCCGTCTGTAGGGTGTATAACGCAAAACAAGGCGTGGTATATGCCATCGACGGTGTGGTCAGGCATATCTTATGGGTGTAATTTACAATAGCAATAGTGATAAATTCATTGTAAAAAGCGATAAATTTTATAGCAGAAGATTCGAGAGCTATTTCAGATATAACAAATAAAAATTCAGGGGTGATAAATATAATATCATGTGTAATAAATAGAAATGCAGGTATTGCAAATAGATTTGCAGGAATAATAAATAGATATGCAGGCATCACAAATACTATTTCAGGCATGATAAATGAAATAGTAAATTGAAATGGGATTTATAACACCTGAAATGTGATTTGTAACACTTGATATTCGTTTTTTAACAATTGATATTACCTTTTTAATGCTTGATATAAGATTTGTAACATCTGAAAATAAATTTATAATTATTTAAAAAGGACTTGTAACTCCTGAAACAATATATATAATACTCGAGATGAGATTTATATCGCTTGAAATATGATTTGTGCCATTTGCGATATAATTAAACACTCTACCGATGAGAGAAAACTACAGGCAAAAGCCATAGATTACCCAAAAGAACGAGGTGTAACGGCCTATGATAAAGTTCAACCGATTCAGCAAGGACAAGGACATCGTAAGGGCAGAACGGCTCGGCAAGCTTTCGGCGCATATAGACGAATTTTCGGCGGTTCTCGGCCTCCCGCCGGACAAACTCGAATGGGCGCAGACCTGCGGGCCTTTCTGGGATGATTTGACAAGGAATAAATCGGTGGAATTTGGCATGTCGTGTGGCAATACGATGGGGCTAAACCTCATAGTAAAGCCATGCGTAACGAGATATGTCGATTTGAAGGTGCTTCTCAACACTATAATAGACGGTATCGACGGCGATACGGATTTGAAGCGTGAATACGGAATCGTGGGCAAGTCTCCGAGGAATTTTAAAAAAATCGTCGCGGCGCTCAACCGATGGGAAAACACGCACAACCGGCTCGTTGCCGAGGGCGACCCGCGGATTTTGCCCGACTCGATGATGGCGGAGCTGGTCGATTTCCGCGACAGGCTCAACGACAGCAATCACGAGCGGGTTACGCAGAAGCGGCTTCTCTCCGATCTGGTCGAGCAGAAACGCGCGCGGTTCATTTTCGACACGAACATGCTTCGATACATGTTCGCGGTATGCAAACTGACCTGGGGGCCGGACGACCCCACGCTCACGCTTCTCGGATTCAAAACGCGCTCCGGCGTGTGGACAAAGAAAACTGAGGACGAACCGGAAGAACCGGAATGAAAAAATTTTACGAATCGAATAATAACAAATAAACTCGAGGAGGAAAAATGAGATTATCCAAAGCCGCAGCGTTGTGTCTGATATGGGCTGTTCTGATTTCCGGCGCTTTCGGGGCAACATGGCTAAAACCTTCCAAAAGCGGGAAAATGGGAAGACTTTTGGGCGGAAAAACCGAGTGGACATATCACGAGGTCGATGGGAAAAACCCGATAAGCTGGAAGGTCGAAGGCCCACGCACCGTGAAGGTCTATGCCCGAATCCCAAACGGCGGAAAGGGCGAATTCACGATCTATATCGACGGCGACAAATACAAAGAGATCAAAATCGACCGCAAAAAATCCGCAAAATACACGATTAGTATCGCGGATGGCAAACCCCGTCCGGTCAGCACGGCTCATACGGTCAAATTGAAACTCGCCAAGGGCGAACACGTTATCAAGGTCGTCTCGAAGGATAGGCTTTTTGTGCGGATGGTCTCCCTAACAAAAAAATCGACCGCTATCGCCCCGGCAAGTTATGAAAAATCGCTTTCGCTCGTGGCCGGCGACTCGAAAACGACATATTACTCCGCCACAAAGGACAAGCCGATCGTGTTCAAATACGACGGCTCCGGGGCGCTGACCGTCTGGACGAGGCTCGCGTTCAGCAAGAGCATGAAGGGCATGCAGCATTATACAGTCGTCGTCTCCGAGAATGGCCGGAAAGATCGCCGGATGAAAATGGAAACCGTCATTTCGGAAACGTCGTCGTGGGTGAACGACGGCGGGGTTATACCCGGAAAGGCGCGGACATTTGCGATAAAGCTGGAAAAGGGCGAGCACACTGTCGAGTTCAAGCTGGACGACACCGGCGCGCCATATTGCGCGGTGCGGTTCTTGATAACGAGGTAGTTCACCTCGTTACTCCGCTCCGCGGTGTAACGTTCTTGGGGACGCTCCGCGTCGATGGGATGGGTGGTAAGACGACGCAGAGCGTCAAGAAGCCGCACCCACCCGGGAGCGTAGGTGCGAGACGAAATTAAATATCAAATATAAAAATGCAAAATGACATATTAAAAATCAAAAAGCTCCTGGCAAATAAAGGAATCGGGACGATAACAATTTTGATTTTTGATTTGTAATTTTAATACCTCTCGTTGCGCGGCTCCGGCTGTGTTTTCTCGTTACACAGTTCCAACTGCGCAACGAGATTATTCGTAAAAAGGAGAACACATGTTAAGTTTTAGGGTTTGTTACGGGCCGTGAAATGGTGAATCGACCTTGTCAAAGACACAATCGACCATGTCAAAAGTGAAATCGACGGAGGAAAAAGCCCGGTCGATGATGTCAAAAGTGAAATTGACGAGGGAAAAAGCCCGGTCAATGAGGGAAAAAGTGAAATCGATGAGGGAAAAAGCCCGGTCGATGAGGGAAAAAGTGAAATCGACGGTGTCAAAAGCCAGATCGACCGTGCCAAAGTCCTCGGGGATAACAACTTAGGAAAAAAGTGGTAAGGTTTCAATTTAAAATTAGCAATGCAAAATGCCCCATGCCACCCCGCCGAAAAATGAAGAATGTGGGAGACCGTTGGAACAAGAAAATATCCCATGCCTTATGATATGAAAAAAATCCACACATCGCCTAATCTAACTTGACATCGCTAATAATAAGTTTATCTTAAAAAATTGTTTTAAGAAATGCAAAGGATAGATATGCACAAGCCGTTTTATATTACGACACCGATATACTACGTGAACGACAATCCACATGTCGGACACGCTTACACGACTGTGGTGGTCGATGCGATTGCCCGTTACCACAGGATCGCGGGGGAAGAGGTCTTTTTCCTCACCGGAACAGACGAGCACGGCCAGAAGGTCGCGGAAGCCGCCGCAGCGAGTGGAATAAGCCCGAAGGAACATTGCGATAGGTTTGTCCAGAATTTTAAAAAATTCTGGGACGATCTCGGAATCGAATACGACCATTTTATCCGCTCGACGGACGGCTATCACGAAAAGGCGGTCAAGCGCGCATTGCTGATCCTGCACGAGATGGGCGACATCTATCAGGATGAATACAAGGGCTGGTATTGCACGCCTTGCGAGCGTTTCTGGACAAAGAAAGACCTTGTCGAAGGCAGCTGTCCCGATTGCGGTCGTCCCACAAAAGAGCTTACCGAAAAAAATTATTTTTTCCGGATGAGCAAATATCAGGATTGGCTCGTGGATCATATCGAGAAAAATCCCGAATTTATCCAGCCCGAAAGCCGCCGAAACGAGATACTCGGTTTCCTGAAGAGAAAACTGAACGACCTGTGTATCAGCCGACCGAAAGAAAGGCTGTCGTGGGGGATCGAGCTTCCCTTCGATAAAGATTTTGTCTGCTACGTTTGGTTCGACGCTCTCCTCAACTATATTACCGCTCCCGGCTGGCCGGAACATCCGGCCCGGTTCGAGCACACGTGGCCCGCGGACTACCACGTTATCGGGAAGGACATCGTAACCACGCACGCCGTCTATTGGCCGATCATGCTGAAAGCGCTCGGGATCGACCCGCCGAAAAGCATTTACAGCCACGGCTGGTGGATGATCGAAGAGGCGAAGATGGGCAAATCTCTGGGCAACGCGGTTCCAATCCCGAAATTGATCGATCTCGTCGGTCGCGACGCCCTCCGCTATTTCTTAATCAGGGAGAAGGTTTTTCCGCTCGATGCTAAGTTCTCGTTCGAGGCCATGATCGGTCGAATAAACTCCGATCTTGCAAACGATCTCGGCAATCTCACCAGCAGGATATTGAAATTACTCTCCTCGAATTTCCGTGGGCTTATCCCGGAGCCGGAAGATGCCACCGAAATCGAGCTTAAATTGCGCGATGTCGCGCTTGATTCGGCGGAAAAAGTGCGTAAGGAGGTCTGGAATATGAGGCCTTCGAAGGCGCTCGAGGCCGCTTGCGAACTGGTGCGCGAGACGAACCGCTATCTCGAGAAAACCTCCCCGTGGAGTCTCGCGAAAGAGGAGAAATTCGAGCGTCTGGAAACGGTTCTTTACAATGCCGCAGAGGCTTTAAGGGTGGCTTCGATATTGTTCTGGCCCGCGATGCCCGACGCCTGCGACGAAATTCGCTCGCGCCTTGGGATAGGCAAAGTTCCGGTCCGGTTGGACGATGCGTTCGAGTGGGGAGAACTGAAGCCGGAAACCCAAACTCGGGTCGGCGAGCCGCTTTTTCCGAGACTCGACGAGAAAAAAGTGCTTGCGGAGTTGAGAGACAAAGATAAAAGCCGGCCCTCTCCGGTCGAGGACCTGATAAATATTAACGATTTTGCGAAAGTTAAGCTCGTTCTCGGAAAAATTGTGCGGTGCAGGCCCGCTCCCGATGCCGACAAGCTTCTGTTGATCGAGGTCGATCTTGGAGAGGAAAAGCGGCAGTTGGTCGCGGGAATTGCAAAGTGGTATTCGCCCGAAGAGCTTATCGGGAAAACGATTGTCGTTGTTACAAATCTCGAGCCGGTGAAAATCCGCGGAAATGAGTCTCGCGGGATGCTTCTCGCCGCGGAAGCTGGTGGACAGGTCAGGATACTCACGGTCGAAGGCGAATTGCCCCCCGGCGCGAAGGTCAGATAAGGAAATGGCCCGAAGTTTGCGTTGAGAAGTTCGCTTTGAATTGAAAAGCGTTGAAAATTAATCTGTTTGGTCGAAATAAAAACGACAGGAGGAAGAATGAGCATGAATCTAAAAGAAAAGCTGATCGCTATGATCGAAAACCGCTCCGCGCGTATCTGCGTTATCGGGATGGGGTATGTTGGACTGCCCCTTGCGGTCGAGGCCTGTGAGGCCGGTTTCATAGTCGATGGTTACGACGTTTCCGAACGGAAGGTGAATATTCTCAATTCCGGCGGATCGGACGTAGACGATATTTCCGCTGAGACGGTTGCGAAATTGGTGAACGCCGGAAAAATGAAATGCACAACCGACCCTTCGGTAATAAAAAACGCCGATATTATTGCGATATGCGTCCCAACCCCACTGAACAAAACGAAGGACCCCGACGTTTCCTATATCCTGGATTCCTGCGGGAAAATCAAGCAGTTTATGAAACCGGGAACGCTCGCTGTTCTTGAATCGACCACCTATCCCGGAACGACCGAGGAGTTGATCCTTCCGATGCTCGAGGATAACGGTCTCAAAGTCGGCGTGGATTTCTTTCTCGCCTTCTCGCCGGAGCGCGTCGATCCCGGAAATCCTGTTTATCAGACTCATAATACGCCAAAGGTTGTCGGCGGAGTCACACCCGCCTGCACCGAAGTGGCCAAGGCATTTTATGAAACCACGATAGAAACGGTCGTGCCCGTGTCTTCGACAATGGCCGCGGAAATGGTCAAGCTCCTCGAGAACACATTCCGAAGTGTGAATATCGGTCTTGTCAACGAAGTCGCGCTGATGTGCGACCGTCTGGGCATCGATGCGTGGGAGATAATCGATGCCGCCGCGACAAAACCTTTCGGGTTCATGGCTTTCTATCCCGGTCCGGGCCTCGGCGGACATTGTATCCCTATCGATCCGCACTACCTTTCGTGGAAGCTAAAGAGCTTGAACTACTACGCCCGTTTTATCGAGCTTGCGGGGGAAATAAACGGCAACATGCCGGCCTATGTCGTTTCTCAGGCGGGCGATATACTCAACGAATTCGGCAAGGCGATAAAGGGCAGCAGAATCGTTCTTCTGGGGATGTCCTATAAACGCGACATCTCTGACCTGCGTGAATCGCCCGCGCTCGATCTTTTCCAGATTTTCCGCGAAAAGGGCGCCGACGTCGTTTTCAACGATCCTTATGTGGAAACTATGCAATGGGGAGATGGTGAAGTCGAATCCGCAGAGTTGAACGAAAAATTGCTCCGGGAAGCCGATCTGGTTCTGATTGCCACCGATCATAGCGATTACGATTGGGAGTTCATAATGAATAACTCCCCGCTGGTTTTCGACACCCGCAACGCCTTGAAAGGATACGAGGACAAAAAGATATATCGTTTGGGCGGCGGAAGACTCCCCACCGCGGGAAGTGTGAACCCCCATTAAGGAGAGGAAAGCCGATGCTGCTAAATTATATTAACACGGCTTTACATAAAGCGAAATACGAAATTCTATCCGACGATAGGTCATACTACGGCGAAATACCCGGATTTGACGGTGTCTATGCGAACGCACCGACGCTCGAAGAATGCCGGGACGAGCTTACAGAGGTCCTGGAAGAATGGATATTATTGAGAATTTCGCTGAATTTACCTTTTTCGGCCGTTAGGGGTAAGCCGATGTTGCTAAATTAGCAAAAGGTTGACACAATGCAAAGAATGCGTATATGATTTAAAAAAGGACAAGTAAAAATAGGCAAGGGACAAGTAAAAATAGGAAAAGGACAACTAAAATACGCCGAGGGGCTTCTTAAAATCGGCAAAGGGCAAGTAAATTTAGGCGATGGGCTTCTCAAAATTAGCAAAGGACAAGTATAACCGGCCGGATGCCATCTCAAAACGGGCATTTTCGGCCCTCCCCGCCGCGGGAAGTGTGAACCCCCATTAAGGAGGAAATTTTGTGTAAATTCCGCGACCATTGCGGGATATTCGGTATTTCGGGATGCCCCGACGCCGCTGTGAAAACCTACATGGGGCTTTATGCGCTCCAACACCGCGGTCAAGAATCCGCCGGCATCGTCGTTTCCGACGGAGAAAACCTTAACGAAAAAAAGGGATTGGGTCTGGTCAGCCAGGTTTTCGGATCGCCGGATCAATTGGTGGAACTCGAGGGCGACGCGGCTATCGGTCATGTGCGTTATTCCACCACGGGAAGCACGACTTTCGCCAACTGCCAGCCTTTTATGATCAACTACAAACGCGGCCAGATCGCGGGGTCGCATAACGGAAATCTTATCAACGCTGCCGGGCTTCGATCCGAGATGGAGAGTGAAGGCTCGATATTCCGAACAACCACGGATACGGAAGTTATTCTGCATCTTCTGGCAAAAAGTCCGAAGCACACCACTCCTGAAAGTGTTGCGGACGCCCTTTCTAAGGTCGAGGGGGCTTTCAGTATCCTGTTTTTGACCCCGGAGTATTTGATTGCCGCTCGCGGTCCGCGCGGGGTGAGACCTTTGGTGATGACCGAGGTCGATGGCCGTGTGGCTTTCGCGAGTGAGACATGCGCGTTCGACCTGCTCGATCTTCCACGGGGAAGGAGCCTCGAGCCGGGAGAGGTAGTTATTGTCGATAGGAAGGGATCGATAGAGTCCTTTTTCCCCTTTCCGAAGGTTAAATCCGCCGCGTGTATTTTTGAATTCATCTATTTCTCGCGGCCGGACAGTAGGATTTTCGACACGAACGTGGACAAGATCCGCCGCAGGATGGGCCACAGGCTGGCAATCGAGCAGCCCGCCGACGCCGATATAGTTATCTCGGTGCCGGACAGCTCGAATACCGCCGCGCTCGGCTTTTCACGCGAGAGCGGAATTCCATTCGAACTCGGACTGATAAGAAACCATTATATCGGCAGGACGTTTATCCAGCCGAGACAGGCGATTAGGGATTTCGGCTCGCGAATAAAGTATAATCCGGTGAGGGGAGTTCTGTATAATAAAAGGGTCGTGGTCGTCGATGATTCTATCGTTCGGGGCACGACATCGAAGGCGTTGAATTCGATAATCCGGCAGGCGGGCGCCAAAGAAATACATCTGAGAGTGGCCAGCCCGCCGATCAAACACCCGTGCTATTACGGTATCGACACGCCCACTTATGACCAACTCGTCGCGAGTTATTCTTCGGTGGAGGAAACGGCGCGTTATATCGGCGCGGACAGCCTCGGCTATCTGTCCCTCGAGGGCATGTTGGCTATCGATGAACTGCCGAAAATCGGTTTCTGCGACGCCTGTTTCAGCGGAAATTATCCTATTCCGCGTGTCGATGAAGCATCGAAAGAGAAAATGAATAGCTGTTAGGAAAATCCAAAGCTCAAAATCCAAATGAATAAGGTAAAAGGTAAAAGGTAATAGGTGCCCCACCGCACCACCTCTGGATTCCCGCTTTCGCGGGAATGACAGTTTGAGTGTGGGGTGTAATGAGTGTGGGGTGGAATTAGACATTCGACATTAGGACTTCATTAGGATTTAGGTTTTCGACATTAGGATTTTATTAAAATTTTCTTTTGCTGAATTCAATTTTGGAAATATGAAAAAGTGTGAACAATGCTAAGCAATCTTACATATAACGGTATAACTAAGGAGGAAAAATGACGGAGAAATATGTGTATTATTTCAGCCCGGAGGGTTCGGAAGGCTCGGCGAAAATGAAGGAAATTCTCGGTGGGAAAGGCGCAAATCTCGCGGAGATGTCGAAGATTGGACTGCCGGTTCCGCCGGGGTTCACAATCGCGACAAATGTTTGCGATTATTACTATAAACACGATAAGAAATATCCGGATTCCCTGTGGAACGAGATAGAAGAAAATCTCGCAAAACTTGAGAAGGAGATGGGAAAAAAGCTCGGAGACCCCGAAAACCCGCTGCTGGTTTCCGTGCGTTCCGGCGCGGCGGTCTCTATGCCGGGGATGATGGACACCGTGCTGAATCTGGGCTTGAACGATGAGTCAATTTGTTCGATAATATCGATAAAGGGCAACGAGCGTTTTGGCTGGGACGCCTATCGAAGGTTTATCAATATGTTCGGCGACGTTGTGATGGGCGTGCCTCACGAGGCGTTCGAGGAGGCGATGGAAGCCCGAAAGAAAAAGGCCGGAGTGAAACTCGATATGGAACTTTCCGCGTATGACTTAAGAAGACTTACTGAAACCTATCAAGAGATTTACAAGGAACACACCGGCGAGGATTTCCCCGGCGACCCGAAAGTGCAGTTGAGAAAATCGATAGACGCCGTTTTCGGAAGCTGGAATACTTCGCGCGCGGTCAAATACCGCGAGATTAACGATATCAAAGGCCTCCTGGGCACGGCGGTCAATATTCAGGCGATGGTTTTCGGCAATATGGGCGAAAACTGCGGAACCGGCGTGGCGTTCACACGCGACCCGGCGACCGGAA
>DAOWNU010000232.1 GCA_030642425.1 bacterium
AAGAACGAGAAAAATGAAGAAAAAAGTGTAAATCGGGAGCTAAAATGAATAGTTCATGAGTAAAAGATAGAAATATAAATTGAAAAAAGCTATAAAATAACCGAAATTGAAAGTTAAACCCTTTTTCAGCAATCTCCATTTATGAAATTATCGTTATTCCACTCCTGATATTTGCGCGGCACGGTGGATCGACTCGGATGCCGCCCGCGTCGTAGTAAGAGCCTCTCTTAGCCTGCCCCTATCGAGATGCGCGATAGCTTCCGCCTGAAGCTGCTCGGCGCGGGAAATCAACTCGATAGCGGCGATATTGCCGGTTTCGTCTATCTTTTGGGCAAGCTCCGAAATGGTATTATCCGTATGAGCCAGTGCGCGCTCGATCTCTTCGGCATCGAGTTCCGGGTTGTCCTGAGCCGTTCTCAGGGCGAGATCGGCCATTCTGCGGGCCTCGAGAGTGAGCCTTTCGGCCTGCACGTTCTCCGCGGCGTCGAGCGCCGTCCGCGCCCGATGCTGTATCTCGCGCGCTTGTTCGATTATCTGTATTGCATCGCCGCGACCGGAAAGCTCGACCTTTTCGGATGTCGCCTCGATATAATCTCCGGTGCGCGACAGCGTTTCTACCAGTTCCGCCGAATGAAGACTTCGCTTTTCCGAAAGCCGGACCGCTCTTCGGGAAAGTGCGATAACCTCCTCCAGCATCCGCAACGCTTCCTGTGGCCTACCCTGTGCGAGAAGTCTTTCCGATTCGACAAACATATCGTGGGCTGTTTCGAGCAGGGCGACCGCCTCCAACGCCCCGGAAGGCACTTTTTCGTCGGCGCGGAAAAGAAGTTCTGCGGCGCGATCCATCTCGGCGGCAATTCGTTCCGGGTCGAAATCATGTTCCCCACCGGAGATTGTCATCCGAACCTGAACAAGCATGTCCCTCGATTTTCTGGCCAGTTTGCCTGCAATCTCGAAATCTTCCGCCTCGAATGCCGACCAGGCCTCGTTTTGCAAATTGACCGCGACAGAAAAACTCGACCGTGTAACCTCGCCGCCGAACTCGTCGATAGCCGGGGCCAATTCCTCTATCAATTCGGCGTTGCCCTCGAGCAGACGGAGCAGAGCCTCCGGCACTTCCGGCCCGTGCGGCATAATATTTTCGAGTATCGCCTGCGCCCTTCTGGCGACCTCTCTGGCCTGCATCGTCATGTGAAGAGCAAGCATAAATTCGCCCCTGTCGAAAGCGGAATGGGCGTCGGATTGCATGTCGCGCGCCACGGCGAGTTGTTCGGTAACCGCGGATGGCGGATTGCCGGGAAGTTCCCCCTCAATTTCCGAGATTATCCCGTCGGTTCGCTCGAGTTCCACCTCGATATCGACAGTGGGAGCGGCAAGACCTGTTGTGCTGATCGCAAACAGCCCGATAAAAAGGATAATCGGAATGCTCGCGAGAAGTAATGAGAAAATTAAGTCTTCTAATCTTTGTTTATATTCCATGATAACTCTCCGTCAAATACAAATCTTCACCGTCGGGGGATACCGCATTACCGGTGCCAAAGAACTAACTTGTTGATATATAATGGAATAAGTGCGATTAATGTTGCCGGACGCGTACCTGTATGTTATGTGGCGTACCGGGAGGTTCATCTTTTTAGATGTAAGTTCCAACATCGTTTCCCAATAATAAGGTAGAAGGCGCGCCCTTCGGCAGGCTCGGGGAGCGGCGGAATTTCGTTCGGCGGACCTTCGGCGTGAGCGCTCGGTCGAACGATTGCCGAACCGATTTTTATATATCGAGCGGGACGCTCGACCTGTTACAGACAGTTACCCGACTCCCGCAAGTTTAAACTATTTTAATATTTCTGAAAAAAGCGCTTGACAGAACAGATGTCCGCCCTTATTATCATTATGAACAAATGTTCGCGTGGAGGGCAAAATGGTAGAAAAACTTACAACGCGTCAGGGCGAAGTTCTTAGGGCGATTAAGAGCTTCATTCGCAACAACAGGATTGCGCCTTCGGTGCGGGAACTGGCATCGAAACTGAAAGTAACGCCATCGACAATCCACAAACTGCTTCGCGCACTGAAAGAAAAAGGGCATATCGAATTGCGCGACAAAATATCGCGTGGGATAGTCGTTATCGAAGAGGCGACTTACGCCGTGCCGGTGCCGATTTTGGGCCGAATTCCCGCCGGAACGCCGGTTTTGTCGGAGGAATTTTACGAGGGCTATCTCGAATTGGATTCGAGCCTCGTGCCATCCGGGGAGATTTTTGCTTTGAAAGTGATGGGCGAAAGTATGGTCGGCGCGAACATCCTCGACGGCGACACGGCTATAATCCGAAAGCAGGAGACCGCCGAGACAGGGGACATTGTGGCGGCCCTTGTCGATGGCGAGGCCACGCTGAAACGTTTCAAAGTGAAGGGCGGAACGCATTATTTATTCCCTGAAAACCCCGATTTTTCGCCGATTAAGCTGACAGGTCAGGGCCGGGAAGCTTGTATTCTCGGCAAGCTCGTGGCGGTTGTGAGGAAGTATTAAGTCGGAATTATTAGGAAATATTAAGCCGGAACTGTCCCGCTAAAAAAAATCCAAAAAAAATAATTCTAATACTTGAATTAGAACCGTCTATACGTATAATAACAAAATGCACTTCCGAAGTGGTGCAGCAATCGATATGAAAGCGAACACGAAAAAAAAAAACACTCGATATGGGCCATCGAAATACCATTTCTCACGGAATTATGAATTCCCCGATAATATTTGTCCCGGTGTTTCTGCTGTTCGTTCTGGTCTCATGCGTTTCCGCGCAGGACGCTGTCGAGCCTTTTGGAATAAATGTCTCGATAAACTACCTTTCTCTCGATCTTCTCCAAATCTCCGGCGGTTCATATTATGCTTGGTTTGTCTCCGGTGTCGATCCGGGAGACACGTTCGGTATGACTCTTGACGAGGCCGTGCACCTTGTCAACGGCAGCAATATTCCGGTGGATATTCTTTCCGATATTGCCGATTTCCCCGACAGCGCGACATCCGATACGCTCTGGACGCCGTGGACGGTCTGGACTTACGGCGGTATAGACACGTTCGGATTTCGATGGGCAAGCTCGCCGGTCCATGTCGTTCCGCCATTCGGCGAGGCCGTGTCGGTTTATTCCTCGCCTCACGAGATAGATTACAATGTGCCCGTGGGAGATGACCGCTATCTTTTAGGATGGATAATTCTCCCAACAGAGGGAGAGTATGGTGAAAGACACCGCTTAAAGTCGCAAATTATAATAACACCGGCGTTTGTGCCATAAAATTTGAGAAAGTAATGACCAATAACAAAAACTCAGGAGGAACAATGAAAAGTGCAGTTATTCTAAGCCTTTTCGCAATTCTTGCCGTTTCGGCGGCGTTCGCTCAGGTTACCGACGATTTCAATATCACGGTTACCTGCAATTACATCCAATTTCAGCTCAAGGAAGCGGATAATGTAGCCAATTACATAACATGGCCTATCGGCAATGTCAACGAGGGCGAGACGGTCGAGATGACCACCGGCTCCGGCGGCGACCATGTTTATGTCAACAACGAGAGCAACCTCGCCCTGGATTTCAACGCCTACAGCGAATCTCCGACTCCGACGGCTTGCGGATACGGCACCGAGACAGCTTGGGGCCCGGCGGCTGCGGCAGGCTTGGATGCCTACCTGCTCGAGCTTGGAAAGGGCGAGGAAGCTACCGTTCCGGTTGCATACACCACTATCACCGCAACCACGATTGGCGGTGCGAACAACTATTATACTACTGCTGCCGGTGAGAGCTATCATCTTTATACGCAATTGACTACACCGACCACTTCAACCGACGGTTGCCAGCACGATATTACGGTTTATATCGTCGCTGTAACCCCGTAATGTTGGGCATTCGGAATAGTGTTGTCATGCTGGCGCTCTTCGCGGTTCTCGCGGGGAGCGCCTCGGCTATTCGGATGAGTCCAGCGGCATTTACCGCTCAGAATGTGCCGGTTGGCGGCGGGAAATTCGACCTCGGAGTGCCGTTGATAATCCGTTTGGGCGATCAGGATACGATAGCCGTGGAATTCACGGCGGTGCCGCTATTGCCAAGCGAGATGCGCGATAAGTGGCTCGACGGCTACGAGGAGATTCCGAATGTCGATTATTTAATAATCGACGGCGAAGGCCCGAT
>DAOWNU010000167.1 GCA_030642425.1 bacterium
AAAATATCGACGTGCTGACACTCGTCCAGACTCAGGGGGCGGGCCGGGTCGATATCGAGGATTCCTATGTGTTCTGGAATATCCAATCGACCGGCAGTGGAATAATCACGGCGCTCGATGTCGGGGTTTCTCCTTACACCGGTCTCTGCTGTCCAAAGATAATAGCTGAAGCCTTCGGGGCGCGGAGTGTCATAGACCATATCCGCCGAAAGCTCGCTGACATTGCCGCAGTAGTCGTAGCTGGCGATAGCGTAATAATAGGTTTCGCCGTTTCGTGCGGTCCAATCTGTGAACGAGGCGCAATGTGTCGAGCCGATATAGTCATAATAGCCGGTGGGGCCGTAACCCCTGAAAATATCGTAACCCTCTATATCCCAATTGGATACGGGATTCCAATAGATATAAACCGAATTCTCGCCCGTCACCGAGTGAACGTTGTTCGGCGTCAGCGGCGGAGTATTATCGCACCAGCATCCGCCGCAATCTGGATTGTAATGCGGGTCGTCGTCGATAATATACATATCGCATCCGGCGAGAAGCAGGGCGAAACATGCGATTGTTATTGATAAATTTTTTCTCATTTCGAGACCCCCAGAGTTTTGTTCCACAACGATTAAAAGCATCGACCGTGCCAAAGGCTAATGCGTTGATATTCATTGCATTATGAGCAATCGACTTTTCGCCGAATGCACATCTTTCTTGCCGGAAGCACAAATATTGTGCAAGCAGGGCGCGATTTAGGCGCCTTCGCCAGCGGTGATTGTCTTAAAACCCCTCACTCGGATCGACTTCGTCGATCCACCCTCTCCCGAAAGGAGAGGGTTAATCCCCCTTTCTCTTTGGGGAGAAAGGGGTTAGGGGATAGAGGGGGCAAATACTGGGTAATCATAATTCGCCATATATTATGCGAAACCTGAGTTTATAAGACAGCCTTTCAACGGGTCGGGGAACCCGACCCCTACTTGCGTTAATTCTTTGGTGGTGTGGCGCGGGGTGCCTATTACCTACCACCTATTACCTTTTACCTAATATTTAAACGAAATAAGTTGCCGATAGCGCCCAAGATAACTATAATTACAAAAATATTTCTAACCGTGGAGAAAAAATGAAAAAACTTAATCTATTGTTATTTATAATTCTCGTATTTGTCTTCACATCGATGAGTTATAGCATTACTGTCGTGGAAAAAATCGGCGGGTTCACCAATTCGCAGGTGTGTAAGGGGCACAATAACGTCATATATATCCTCGACCATTATAAGGTTATTAGCTTCGATTTGCGCGACGGCTCCTTTATCGACACACTCGATCTTGGGGAATACGTGCGCAATATCGATTTTTCGGGGGATTATGCGGTCGTTGCCGGTATCTTCAATACCTTCCTTATCGATATAACCAACCCCTCGACTATGCTCGAGATCGACGCCCAGCCCGTCGGAATGGGAAGCATGGTTTGGGATGTTGCCGTCGAAGGGGATATGGTCTATGTCGCCGCACAGAGCAAGGCGCTTATCTACCAACTCGCCGGAACCGGTTTGAGCCTGCGTGGAACTTATTTATCCGGAGGCAGTTTCCCGATGATTCGCTCGGTCGAAATAAACGGCACAACCATGTATCTGGGCGACTCCAATATTGGGATTTCGGCAATAGACGTTACAGTTCCCTCTTCACCGGTCGTGATTGCGGCAGCCTCGACCCCCGGCAATACTGTCGATCTCGAGGTGATACCGGGGCGGAATATCCTGATCTGTGCCGACGGCGCATATTTTGGCATGGATTCGACGAGCGTGAGATTCTTTTCTATCCCGACTCCCCCTGTTATCACAGAATTGAGCGCATGGGTTCAGCTTGGCGGCGACGCTATTAAAACACATTCGCCGAATCCCTACGAGCGCCTCGCGCTGGCCGACGGCGAGGGTGGTGTGAAGGTTATCGATTATTCCGATCCAACACCATATTTTGTTGTCGGGCAGCCGACCGCAGACTTTATCAACGGCGTATTTGTTCAAGGGGACACCATTTTCGCCGCCGGGATGGACACTTTCTACATAATGACCACCGACGCTTTCAGTTCGGACAGCGACACGGTTGTAGTATTCGTGCCTGCCGAAATAGACTCGGTTCAACCTGCGGCGGGGCTTGTTACCGCCTGCGATCCGGTATTCACCTGGTTTTTCACCGAAGGCTCGAACCCTATCGACCCCGGAAGCCCGTTAATAGATGTCAATGGCGATTTTTTCACAGGATTCGACATCGAGGTTACTGTGGATGCGGATTTCGTCGAGATCGATATGGCCGGTTATCCGTATTACACCGGCGATACGGTTGTGGTTTATCTAGATTTGCTCGAGGACGATGCCGGTTCGCTCGCGGTCGGTCTCGGGATGTCATCCTTTGTCGTTATCGATAATTCGCCGCCGTATCTTTCCGGCGAATTCCCCGCGCCGGGGGATTCTATCCACGAGGACAGCGTGGCGATTACCGGACAGCTTGTGGATATCGGCTTGGGCGGATTCAACGAGAGCGAGTTCAGGGTTATTGTGAACGGCATTTCCTACAGCCCCGCCGGCATGTATCTCGACTACACCGCGCCGAATTTCGTTTGTGATCCGATGGGAGTTTTCTCTCCGGGCGACGAGGTCGAGGTTTGTGTCGGCGCGGTGGATCTGATCCCGCTGGAATATTGCGGCCCAAACGAATTGGACACCTGCTGGAATTTCTATATACGAACCACCGGAATCGACGAGGCGCGGCATCCGGGAGATTTTGCGATTGCGGCCTATCCTAACCCGTTCAATTCCGCGATTACAATTTCCGTAGGGGAGGGTCTGAGACCCTCCCGCGTGGAAATTTTCGACGCGTCGGGGCGCCTGATAGAAAAAATAAAAATCCAGCAAGGCCCGAATCGAACATACGAAGCAGTATGGAAACCCGAAAAACATTTGCCTTCCGGGATTTACCTTATAAAAACGGGGGGAGTCGAACCGATAAAAGTGATCTTGCTCAGATAGGGGAAGAAATATTAAAAATCAAAAATTAAATATTAAAATTACAAATTAAAAATCAAAATGAAGCCAATCCACCTCGAGTTATCAGACTTGCCGGGAATTTTTGATTAAATATGTCATTTTACATTTTGATATTTGATATTTCCATCGCCTTGTTTCGCTCTCCACGGAGACCGTAGGATTTTTTATATAACGCTATCAATTCTAACATTTATGTCTATAAGAAAAGAAAATAACACAAATTCTGCTATAAAAAGGATTTCTAAGATTATCCTGCCGGTGATATTGCTCGCCGCCGCTCTACTGGTGTTTTTCAAACCCGTTGTGCTGCACGGCGATAGTTTCCGTCAGATGTTCGCCGATAGCGACCGGGCCTATTTTATTATAGTATCGATAATTACGCTGTTTATTGCGAGTATAGCGGTAATTCAAGTCCTTTTCTCGGCGATAGTCTTTGCTTTTAAAAAGATAAAAATCTTCAAAACTCTCGAGCAATATATCGACAAATACAAAGTCTACTACAAGATCGGGCTTTTTGCACTGATCTTTGTCAACGGTTTCCAGCTAATAATCCCGCAAATCACCAGGGCCGCGGTTGACGATATGACGTTCGGGCGGGCGACCTCGAACACGCTCCTTCGATATGCCGGCATTATAATAATTCTCGCTCTCGGTGTCGGCGGGATGAGGTTCCTGTGGCGCTATTTGATTATTGGGGCCTCACGAAAAATCGAATTCGATCTTCGCAACCGATTCTATTCCACACTCCTCGGCCAGAGCGTCGGGTTTTTCAACACAACCAAAGTCGGCGACCTTATGGCCCTCGCCACCAACGACCTCGACGCTGTCCGTATGATGGCGGGAATGTCCATCGTTGCGCTTTTCGATTCGGTGTTCATGATGACCGCGAGCCTTATAATGATGGGCACGATCAACTGGCGCCTGACGCTGTTCGTCCTTATCCCCATGCCGTTCCTTTCGTTAATCATAATGAAATTCGGAAAACAGCTCCACGACAGGTTCAAGTCGGTTCAAGCCAGTTTCGCAACGATCACCGACAAGGCTCAGGAAACATTCAGCGGCATTCGCGTTATCAAGGCCTATGTTCAGGAAAATGCCGAGTTCGGGAATTTCCGGAAGCTGAGCGACGATTACAAGATGAAGAACATGAGCCTTGTCCGGGTATGGGGGATGTTCGACCCGATGATCGGCTTTATTATCGGTATAAGTTTCGGCATAGTTCTTCTTCTGGGCGGAGACAGGGTCATACTCTCCCGCATGTCGATGGGCGATTATGTCGCGTTCACCGCATATCTAGGTATCGCTATCTGGCCGATGATCGCGGTGGGCTGGATTACCAATCTCTACCAGCGCGGCAAGGCCTCGATGGGCAGGCTCAATGAGATATACGATCTCGAACCGGATATTGTAGAAGTGAACGATCCCGTATTATTAAAGCCGCTGAAAGGTGAAATCGAGATAAAGAACCTGACGTTCACCTACGATGAAAACATAGAGCCGGTTCTGAAACAAATCTCCTTGAAGATACCTTCGGGAAACACCGGGGCTCTTATCGGAAAAACGGGAAGCGGCAAGAGCACCTTGCTTCGGATAATTCTTCGCCTGTTCGATGTCCCCGACGGCAAAGTCTTTATCGACGGCCACGATATACGGGCACTGGCTCTCGAGGATTACCGCAAGCAAATCGGGATTGTTCCGCAGGATACATTCCTGTTCTCGGAACCGATTATGGATAATATCAAGTTCGGGCGGCCCGATGCCGCCGATGCCGAGGCTATCGACGCCGCGAAGATCGCGCAGATTTACGATAATATCGAAGAATTCCCGATAGGATTCGACACGATGGTCGGCGAGCGCGGGGTTTCGCTCTCCGGCGGCCAGAAACAGCGCGTCGCAATTGCCAGAGCGATCCTGATGAATCCCCGTCTGCTTATTCTCGACGATGCTCTCTCCGCGGTCGATACCGAAACCGAGGAGAAAATTTTAAACGGACTGAAAAGCATAATGAAAAGCAGGACGACTATTATTGTGAGCCACCGAATAAGCACGGTGAAAAATGCCGACCGTATCTATGTCCTCGACGACGGGGTTATCGCGGAAGACGGCACGCACGAGGAACTTCTGCAAATGGATGGCATTTACGCCGACCTCGATAGACGTCAGAAGCTCGAAAAGATGCTCGAGAATGAAGAATGACAGATTAGAGTAAGCCCTTTATGCTCTTCGATTATTTAATTTTTACATTCGACTCGTGAAAAAACCGTTTTCCCGGAGTTTATAAATCCTCTAACCTTAATAATCACAGTAACACTTTAATAGACACGGTAACACCTTAAGGGGCACGGTAATACCTTAATAGGCACGGCGTCTCGCCGTGC
>DAOWNU010000366.1 GCA_030642425.1 bacterium
ATCAAGTCATTTGAGCTTCATTTGACATTTGGTTTTTGGATTTTATTATTATTGACTTTTCATATATAATTCTATATTCTTAAATGATAAGAATGTGTTTCAAGACGAATCGGTTTCCCGAATAATTCCTTTCGAGGTGATTAATATGAGCTATAAGCTATCGATTTTCGCCATAGTTGTCCTCGCCTTCGCTATAACAGCCTTCGCCCAGACTCCCACAATAATCTCGGTCGACCCTTGCACGGTTTATATCGGCGATCTGGCCAATATAATGATAACCGGCGACGGTTTTATGCCCGGAGTAACCAGCGATTTTGGCGCCGGGATAATTGTCAGCACGATGCGCCTTTCCGCGGCTTCGGCCAGGGCGGATCTCGACGTTACCGCCGCGGCTCCATTGGGCCTTCACGATATAATCGTCACCAATGTCGGCGGAGAATCGGACACATTAGTGGACAGCTTTTGGGTCCTGCCGGAGAGCGACCCGCCCGACGTGTTCCTAATCTGGCCCGCATGTGGCGAGACCACGGCCTGCAACGACTCCCTGATAAAAATCGTAATCCTGGATGTCAGCGGCGTGGATGTTTCGACGATCAGGCTCCGTGTGAACGGCGTTATCTACGGTATCGGCGACACGGAACTTAGCTTTTCCGGCGACACACTTGTCTGGACGCCTTCGGGCGCTTTCCCGGAGGGGGTTATCGATATCGCGCTCGTGGACGTGGCCGATGTCCACGGAAACCACATTCCGTCGCCGCCGTTCGACTGCACCTTTATTATGGACACAACCGGACCGATATTCGATTATGTCTATCCGCCGCCTTTCGGCACGACGAGGGATTTCTCGCCTATCGTGTATTTTATGGCGCTCGACGGCCTGAGCGGATTCGATTCTTTGAGCGCGTTTTTCGTAATCGACGGCGACACCTTCTTCTGGGGAGAGGCGCCGATTCGCTTTCGCAATGATACGGTATTCTGGTATGCGACTTATGCGGGTATCACTTATGAACTGCACGATACGGTGGACGTCATAATCGGGGCGGCCGATCTGGTTCCGGGGCCGTGCGGCCCGAACTGGAGCGAATACAGCTTCTATTTCAGTATCGAAGTGCCGCCGCCGGGCGATTTAACCCTGATAATAGAGTCTATTAACCCGGCCAGTTTTCCATTTATAAGCTCATATTGCCGCGTCAACGACGAGGAAGACCGGATGATCGAGGGCCTGGACGAGAGAAATTTCCAGGTTTGGATGAACGGCGAAGAGCAATATCCGCTTATCGTGCAGAGTCTCGGCGGTGGAGGCGCCGCCGATATTGTATGGTGTATCGACACAACAGGCTCGATGTATTGGCTTATCGACACTGTCGCTGTCAGATGCACGGAATTCGCCACGGCGCTTGCGGCCTCCGGGATCGATTATCGTCTCGGCCTCGTTACTTTTGCGGATCATGTCAATTTCCCCTACGGCTATAATCTCACGGGCGATGTCACGGAATTTTATGGCTGGATGTCGATTCTCGGCTCCTCCGGCGGCGGCGACGGCCCGGAAGTCCATTTCGACGCCATTTGCGATGCGCTCGAATCTATGCACTGGAGGCCCGGCGCGAAGAAGGTTATATGCCTTGTTTCGGATGCCCCATATCATTATCTCGGCGACGGCACTTCCTATTCCGACGAGACCTACGACGACGTCTATTCCGATATTATGTCCAACGACGCTATCGCTTTCATAATCCTCGACACGAGCTATACTATTGCCTCGAGACCTTACGAAGGCGTATATTTTGGCCCCGGAAGCATTACGGAAGAGACCGGCGGCGGGTTCTACGAAGCCAGCACGAGTTTCGACACGATCCTCACGCAGATTGTCGAGAATATCAGGGGCGGCTACTATGTCCGATGGAGCACGAGCCATCCGGTTGCGAGTTGTGATCTTCGGGAGATAGAGATCGAAGCCTCTGTGGAAGAATGGGACCTCGACGACGACGACGACCTTCAGTATTGGGCGCCGTGCAGCCCCGACGCGGCGATTATCGAGCCTCATCCCGATACGGTTTCCACTCATACCTATCCGATCTCGAACTGCGAGTTACAGCAAATAATTATCGACCTTTCCGAGATCGAGCTCGAGGATTCTGTGGACGAATCCCGATTGCAATTGGTTGTCAACGGCACAATGTTCTCTGTCGCCGACTTCGAACTCGATTTCGACCGGCCAATCCTGCGGTTCACTCCAACGATCCCGTGGACTCATCGGGAGTTTGTCGAGGTTGTTCTCGCGCGGGTGATGGACAGCCAGGGCAACCTGCCTTTTTCCGGGCCTTTGCGATGGGTCTGGCGCGCCGACCTCGAGCCGCCCTATCTCAGCAACCGGGTTCCCGCGCCGTTGTCCGAAACCTGGGATCCCTATGCCGTCGTAAGCTGCAAAATAAACGACGACCTCAGCGGCGTTAATGAACAGTCGATAATTGTTACTTACGAGAACGAGGCCGGAAGGGTCTTGGTCCCGCCGGATATTCGATTCCTGACAACTTCCTCGCCGGGGGTTAGCTGGGACGGCACGACCTTCGAGTTCGATCCCGCTCTCGCGGAACCGCCGCTGGTCAACGGCTACCGGGACAGCATCTGCGTCTCCGTCGTGCGGGCGGTCGATAGGCCCGATTATGAGGATTTCAACCTCGGCCCGAACGCCATGCTCGAAGACAAGTGGTGCTTCCTCGTTCTCGACGACGATACGCTCTGCCCGGAATTCGAGTTCGTGGGGCCGTTCACCGTCGATATCGGCAGCAGCTTCAATATTTATCTCGTTATCACCGACGATCAATCCGGCGTCTATGATCCGGTGGATCCCGGCGATCCCGACGGCGTCGTGCTCATTTACGACATCGACGGCAACCTCGACGACGGCTATCTCGGAACTATCGCAATGTCCCGGTCGCTC
>DAOWNU010000025.1 GCA_030642425.1 bacterium
ATGTATGGGACGATATTTCCACGGTCAGCAGCCCGATTGGGCCGATAACTAACACCGACGACGGCATAACCACTATCGATCTCCCCTTCACGATGAGCTACTATGGCGATGATTTCGATTTGATCTCGGTCTCTTCGAACGGTTTTATCTGCCCCGGAATGGACGGTTGGTCCGGCGGCGGTTCGGGAAGCCCTCAAGAAATTCCCAATGTGGGCGGCCCCGAGGGTGTTATAACTCCGGCATGGGCCGATTTGGCCCCGCATCGCACGGGCGGCGGGGAGATTTACGAATATTATTCATCCGCCAACGGCCAGTATATTATCCAATGGGACAATTGCGAATTCTATTATGGTGGCGGAGAAATATCCTGTCAATTGCGGATCTGCGACCCAACAGTGTGGTCAACTCCTACCGGCGATAGCGAGTTCTTTATATATTATGATCTTATGAGCGGAATCGGAAATATGGGCGTTGGGATGGAATCCCCCGACGAAACGGACGGAATTCAATACTATAGGAATGGGCTTTATGAAGAACATGCGGCGGAGCTTGGCGCCGGGCGTGCGCTGAGGATTACACCTCTGGAACCTGTCGAGGAAACCAGCCCCTGGATTTATTATTTCGGCGACATATGGTTCGACGACTCCCTGAACGACAACGACGGTCTTATCGAGCCGGGAGATAGAATCGGGGTCAGAGTGCGGATAAGGAACGGCGGAACTGCAATTGCCACAACGGTTCAGGGCGATATCAATCCCACCGCCATGCTGATCTCATACGCTGCTCCAATAGATTTCGGGATTCTTTTAATCGGTGGAAATGCCTATAATGCCGGCTCGCCAATGGTCTGCGACATTGCGGCGTTCTGCCCGAACGATACTGTTCTGCAGGTGCCAATTCAAATCACTGCGGACGGCGGCTACTCGACAACGTTCTATTTGCCGCTGCACGTTGGCGGCGCGGTCGGCGTTTCGGACAAGGAGGATAAGCTACCGCGTTTCACGGAAATAAACTCGATCTATCCGAACCCGTTCAACAGCGCGGCCTCGATAGAAATAAGCATTGGAGACGATATTTCGGAAGCGGTGAAACTCGAAATTTACGATATTACCGGACGAAGGATTTCGACGCTCCACGACGGCCATCTTTCACCCGGCGCTTATACATTCAGATTCGACACCGACAATCTGAGTTCCGGGATTTATTTCGCCCGGATGAGATCGGGAGATTTCTCGACTACTAAGAAGCTGCTGCTTATCCAGTAATATAGGTAATAAATAAGGCGCAAAAGGCGATGCGGATTTTTCAACCTGCATCGCCTTTTTTTATCGAGCAAACTCGAATTGTTTTCAGATATCCTGAAGCTCGAACGTGTAGCTGTCCCCCATTTGCTCTTTTCCCATTAGATAATTCGTGATAAACTGGCCGCAGTTGCTGCCGATATGGTTTTCCGCCAGTTCTCCAAAACTAAAAATGACCTCGTATCCGGCATTTTTCAATTCATCGAGCAGTTTATAGTCGCTTTTCTCCGGGACAATTTGCGAGACGATATCGTTTTTCAGCGCCCGATATGTGGGATTGATCGGTGTTATTTTTATCAGAAATTTTGCCGAATTAAAATATCGCAGGAGCGTTTCCGGCTCGACTATGTTCCCCTCCGCGAGCGCGAAATTGAGCGTGATTTTACGGTCGCCATCCTCAAAATAGGCCTCCACATATTCCGCGATTTCCTCAAAAGACCATTTCTCGATGGGCATCATTCTATCCCGAAGCGCGTTGTCCGTTGTGTGAATCGAGAACTGCAGTTGGAATTTCTGCCTATATAGAGATTTTTTTATCTGCGATAATTTTGCGAAAAACCCGTCGCAGCCACCCGGCGCGATAGTGGATATACATGGCATAAGCCCCGGGGCGTCGTAAAGCAGCGGAAGCTCTTCGAGAACTTCGAGAACGCTCGAATTGAATGCCGGTTCGCCCATCCTGGCGAATTGAATCTTGAATTTTGGGATCGGCACGACCCTGTTAGGAAATCGTTTTGTGATAAGATAGTCGATCTGCGCGAGCATGTCGTCTTTCGAGATTTTCCCCCGGAAATAGTTACCGGCATCGCAGAAAGGGCAGCCAACCGGGCAGCCGAAGAGTGTCGAGACGATTAGCACCCATTTTTCTTCACGCGTAAATGGCGGCTGGACCGACTCGACAAATTCGAGCGGCTCGCCGCAATCCGTCTCCGCGATATAAACGGTCGCGATATCGTGCTTTTCCGTCATTTTTATAACTCGCAACGCCGCTCCAATATTTTTTCGCCGATCTTCATCGCCGCGCGGATGCCGTCGCCGACGGATATTGCCGTCTGCCTAAAAATCCCGTTCGCGACGTCTCCAATAAAATACAGAACTCCCGCATTTTCAAGGCTTTTTCCGTTTTTCTTGAGATTATCGGAAAGAAATCCGAATTCGGGCGATCTTCCGATAGCGGAGAGGATTTTATCCGCAAAGAACTCGAATTGGCCGTCCGGCCCGTCGCAGATAAGTTTCAGGCCGCGATTATCGGGCAGAATATCGTTTATTTTCGCGTTCGTAAGAATCTTTATTCGCGACGATCTTTTTGCCCTCTCGAGAAGAAGCGGCAGGCATTTGTGCCGGTCGCCCCGCGAAATTATCGTAACATCGTTTGCCCCGGATAGATCGAGCGCGTAATCGAAAGCGGCGTCGCCGGAACCGACTATTGCTATCCGGTTATTCTCGATGTCGATAATTGGAATTATCTCGCGGAAAAATTTATTTTCGATATCGGGGATCGTCTCAAAATCCGGAAACTTCCTCGGCTCTGTCCCCGAAGCCACAACGACAATAGGCGCGGTGAACTCCCCCCTATCGGTTTTTATGATATACTCTTTCGAGCAATAATCGAGAGTTTCGATTTCCTCGTGTCGGATTTCGATACCGGCATCTGTAATTTGCCGCACGAAAAGCCGGGCAAGCTCGTTTCCGGGAATTCCATCGGGAAAGCCGGGATAGTTCTCGACAAGATTGGCGCTTCGCAAAAGCCCGCCGGGACAATTTTTCTCCAGAATCGTGGGCTGTATTCCCTCACGCTGGAGCTGAATTGCCGCCGCGATTCCCGCCGGGCCTGCGCCGATAATAACTACCCGCTCAGCCACTATCGCCCCCCGAAAAGGCGCGGACAATATTCTCTGAGAGAACGGGAGCGGCGAAACCGTGCGCAAGATTCAGCAACGTCGCCCGGTGATGCTCTTCGTTACATGTGGCGGTGGAATCGACCGGAAAAAAAACCTTAAAACCCCGAACAAATGCCGACCGCGCCGTGGTTTCACAGCATAGATGAGTCATCACGCCGGTTATCACGACCTGCGACACGCCGGATTTTTCGAGAATGCTTTCGAGGGGCGTCTTATAGAATGCGTCGTATTGGGATTTTTTCAGCATAATCGATTTCTCGATTGCAAACTCAGAAGTTATTTCGCTAAGCGGGTCTTTCTCCGAAATCAACTCGCCCCACCATTCGGCCATCATCTCCGCGTCGGAAGGCGTATTGATATGCCGCGTGAAAATAATCGGCCTTTCGCTCTCGCGGAAAACCTCGATCAAGCCTTGTATGCGGGGGATTATCGCCGGAGCGCTCGCGATAAAGGCATGAGACTTTTCGTCGAGAAAATATCTCTGCATATCGATCACGAGGAGCGCGGATTCCGCCGGAGCAAAATCTATTTCACCCGAAGCGAATCCCGCCACTGCGTCGATAAATTCTCTCGATTTATCGCCAATCGTCTCTGCTGTCCAATATCTATTCTTCATAAAAAATGCCCCCGATCGAACGAATCGAAATCGAGGACATATATTAGCCCTATAGTGGGTATTTGTCAATTGCTATCGAAACCGTTTAAACGGTTCAGGCTTTTTCGCGATAAGCGCTTAATGCCGCTGCTTATCTGCTCGCCTACCAGGAACAGAAACCGGTTGCGCCTATGCCTTCCTCGAAAAGCCACGTGACCATAACCGTATAGTCCTCACCGGCGATAATTTCCTCGTCGGGGTCCGCACCCCAGGCCCCCGAAGGTGTAACACCATACGAAACCGGCGATATGAATCCGTCGAATGGATCGTATGCACCTACGTTCCAAATCATTCCGGTGTGATCCTGACCGTGGTTATCGGTGTTGCGATAGACCGCAAGCCCCATCGTGCCGATTGGCGGATCCCAACTGAAAACTTTCGATCCGGGTTCACCGGAGACCGTAATTGTCGGCGTCGTATAACCGCCGGTAGTGTCCGTATCGAGCAGGGTGATTATGGCTATATCGCCGATACCATCGACCCGGATATTTATATCCACATCGTCTGTGCCAATAATCACACTGTCTGTTGGAACAACATAGATCATCGGCATCGGCCAGCCAGTCCCACCGAGTCCGTTCGTGGTGCCGGCGGGTATCGTGTAGGACGTTTCATCCCCCGAAATATCGACTTCGTAATCCAGCCAGATGGGAATTTGGACCGCACATATCATAACAGTAACCAAACGCGGATTATCGCCGTCGTATTCCCACGATATCGGGATCGGCGCGCCCTCGGCAAATGCTGGATAGATCGTATCACCTTCGCCCATTGTCGGGGAAAGTATCGTTACTCTGGTCAAAGGCGGCGCTGTGAAATCTCCGCCTGCGGAATCGTCGTCGCAACTGAAAGAGAATGAATAAGTGCCGTCCGATTCGATCGT
The DNA here is from genome assembly GCA_030642425.1 of bacterium. Taxonomy (GTDB): domain Bacteria; phylum UBP14; class UBA6098; order UBA6098; family UBA6098; genus DAOWNU01. The sequence continues at coordinate 4,741 of DAOWNU010000025.1, forward strand.
TATATCGTCCGTTCCGTATGTCGCGATATTGTCGTAAGGATTGTAGTCCGACAGGCCAAGCGTAACGCTATTTATAATAATAACAGCCTCGTCGGATGGATCGACATCCGGGTTTAGCCGCTCGACCTCGACAAATATCGAATCCCCATCGCGCGAGTCGCTGATATCAAGATCGGCCGTGATCCTGTAATTCGCTCCCTCATAAGGGTTAGGGCCGGTTCCGTTATCGTCGTCGTCGCTGCAACCTGCGATAAACAGCCCCATCACAAGAAAAGCTCCTAACACAAAGAAAATCCATTTCGATGACATAAGTTTCCTTTCGTTACTGGTTCAACAATTGGTTTGAATTTACATTATTATTCAGGATATAACAAGCATTTTTTCGATTTTTTACAGCCCGCGCGTATCTACCGACTTTGTAATGCACTGCAGGACGCCGCGCCTATTAAGTCGGGATGTCGTTTCGGCTCCGCTCAACGACCTGCAATGCCAAAGCCGACCGGTATTCCTTTCCTGAGCGGAGTCGAAGGGATAATAAAAAGGCGATCACAAATTGCCACAAATGCGGGAGGGCACATAGACCATCCCCTACAGTATTATTTTATTCATTCTATCATTCCGGACTCGACCCAAGATCATTTATGTTCACTTCGAGCAGATTAAGTCTAACATCTCTCAATGCCGGGTCATTTTTGGAGAAGCTATTGTTGGTTATTGACATTATTGCCCTCTCGTTTGGTTGATATTCATTTTAGAAGCGGTAATTTCTACTTTAGATTGGATAATATCCATATTATAAAGGTTAATATTAATTTGAGAATGAATGATATTTATATAAGAAATGATAATATATGTTTAAGAATTGATGATACTTATATTAGAATGACTGATATTTATTTGAGAATGAATTATATTTATATGAGAATGGTTTATATCTATTTTAGAATGAATAATGTTTATTTTTGAATGCATCATTTTTATTATTGCTATCTTCAATGTTGAATATCATTGCTTCTATTTTTAATACCATCGAGTATTTATTAAACATTGCTTAGTTTAATATGAATATAATCTATTCTAAACTAAAATGTATTCATAATATTTTAATATATAATAAATCTGAACTAGATATTATTCAATCAAATATTAATTACAATTATTATTAAATAGATTCTAATCAATATCAAATAGATATCGAACTGTTTAAACTCGATATAAACCATTCTGAAAGCGATATTATCGAAAAGATGTGACAAAAAGGCGGGATTTCCCCTCGACGCGGAGCATCTCCCATCACATTCCCACGGAGACCGTGTGAACGAGGTGAATTGTTGGGCTTGACCCGGAAACCAGCGGGTGATGCGGCGGGACACCTATTACCTATTACCCTTTACCTATTACCTCTTCCCCCTCTGTGTCCTCTGTGGTTTCCCCCGGCGGTGCGGGGGGCCGGGCAATTTTGCATTGCTAATTGATAATTGCTAATTTTGCTATGAATCTTCCGAAGGATTATCGCCTATCGGCAAAACAAACCAGAAAACGCTCCCATTCCCCAATTCGCTATTAACGCCGATTTCCCCACCCTGAGCTTCAACAGCCATCTTGCAAAAAGCCAGCCCCAAACCCGTCGATCTTTTGATATTCGCCTGTCGCAGATCGACCTGTTCGAATTTCTTAAAGATGATGTCGCGGTATTTTTCGGGAATCCCCTGTCCTTTATCGCGGACTTCGACGCGCACCGAGTCCCCTTCCCTCCGGAAACTCACCTCTATCGATTCCCCCGTGGGGTTATATCTTACAGCGTTATTTAACAGGTTAGTCAGAACCCGCCGGATCAAATTTTCGTCCGCTTTTACGGATAGGTATTCCCCCGAAACTTCGATAGTTACTTTTGCACATTCGGCGATAGTTCGCATGGAATCCACAGTCTCGGCGACTATCTCTTTGAGGTTGCATTGTGAAATATTAACCGGCATCTTGCCCTGCTCGAGGCGGGTCACATCGAGTAAGGTTTCAACCATATTAATAAGTTCGGTCGAAGAAGTCTCCAGAACATTAAAAATATCGTCCTCCACGCTTTTTACCAATTCCCCCGCGGACAAAAGTTCGATGCTCGTCGAAATCGCCATCAGCGGATTGCGCATATCGTGGACAATCATATTTGTCAAATCGTCGCGGAGTTTCTCCAGCTTCTGGAGCTTTTCGTAACTATTCGCCAGTTTCCCCGAAACTTCTTCGGCGCGACGGCGCTGCTCGACCGCTTCCTGCATCGATTGAACAGCTTCTTTTCTTAATTCTTCCAACTCGGCGGTCCGTTTTTTTACTTTTTGTTCAAGGTTGTTACTTCTTTTACGGAGTTTTTCATCGGCTCTTTCGAGCGAATTGCGTGTTTCTTGAAGTTTTTGGATCATCGCGTTGAAAGATACCGCAAGTTCGCCGAATTCGTCCGTAGAATCGATATCGACCCTATTCGTAAGGTCCCCCGTATGTCCGATCTCGGCGATGCTTTTGGTTAGTTTCCGGAGAGGTTTATGGACGAATTGCCTCAGTCCGATAAGCAAAAGAAGGCTTACTAAACCTATTCCTACGAATACCTCGAACATAGTCGGAATTGTCGCGGATTTAATTTCCGTATTTATCTGTTCTTCCGGTAAGATTATGCCCACTTTCAACCCTATGTCCTTGCTCGAACGGTAGAACAGGAAATAAGTCCCGGTTGCATCTCGAAAGCGGATACGGCCGTTATCCCCCGCAAGAAATTCAGCGGACATCTCCCCTATTAGCGTATCTATCGGATGGAAAAGTAAATCCATGTTGCGGCAGGCGAGAATTACGCCATCGGCGTAGGTAAGGATAATCTGGCCGTTTCGACCGATCCGGCATTGAGATATGTAATCGGTCAGGTTGACCAGAGTTACATCCATGCCCACAACGCCGAAAACCGTCTCTTCGCTATCCCGGAGCGTGGTGACCAAGCCTATATTGATGTCGGGCGTTGTTACGGATTGATACGGATAGGTCCGGACTATATCTCCGGGTTTTTCTTTCGCCGCTATATACCACGGACGCGAACGGGGGTCGTATTTGGTCGGTCGGGCGCGCTCGTGCGAACGGACAAAGGTTCCGTTCTCCCTGCCCATATATACGGAATTCACATACGGGTGCGATATTCTGAAAGTATTGAATACTCCGATTATCTCTTTTTCGATAGGCCCGTAATCGTATTCGAAGGTTTCCTCGTCCGCATCGAGGAAGCAAGTCCAATCGCTGTCGTCGCGGGTCCGGACTATAGGATTCATGGCGAGGGCATATAAATCGTTCTCGCGGTCCTCCAAGAACCTCGAAAGCGCGAATTCTATATGTCCCAATTCGCGGTCGATCTCTATAGTTATAATGTCCAGGCGCTGGCTTTTCAGCCTTCGATATAGAGTTTCGCCGACTATCAGCGGCACTATCAAGATTGCCGCGATACTGACCAGGAGAAATTTTTTACTTAATGTCATCTTCATGGCTTAACCCATTAATGCTGTTTTTCCTATCAATAAAATATATTATTCACAGCTTTGCGCAAGGAAAATCGACCCATGTCTTCAAAGTCGTAGAAATGGATAAGAAAAAGGCCGGACGAACCGCCCGGCCTTTTCATAAAGAATAAATACGAAGATTTAATTCTCGAATATTCGCGTAAGGTGAACGCTGAAGTTGTAAATCTTAATAGTTGTAGCGCTCGGTCTGTCGTTACGATTCCAGAGTTTGACTGTTATAACATCACCGTAAGCAAGTTCCATCAAACCGGATAGATTAGAACTTTTTGTCTCTCCAGCCGATGCAATATCCGAACCTAAAATAAACCTGTCTATTATAGTATCGTTTATACAAAGGGCCATCGAAAGTTCTACTCCAGAGGGGCCGCTGAAAGTAAGAGATAAATTCATCTGGTGAATGCCACCGCCGTCCGTCATTACTGTAAGGCTATCGTCGCCGCCAGAAGTATATGCAGTAACATAGGGCGAGCCTCGAACAAGTCCGGCACTAGCACTGTCCATAACAGTTCTTCCACGATGCGCCGGTAAGTCAACTTCCACACCAATAGTATCTTCTATATACATCTCACCGTAGGACTGGATAACCGCGTTGCCGGCGTCGGAGATGTCCATCCAGCTGACCTTGCCGTTGCTGCTAACGCAGAGTAGAGAGTCGGTAATCGAGTCTTCGACTACCTCGCCTAAGAACATTGTATCGGAGACGTGAACATTGCCGTTGGTGCCCACGATGAGCGAACCGTCGCCTATCTTGATTGCGTTGTCGGCATCGAAGCGGGTTGTGTCGCCGTCGTCGTAAATCCAGAAGGAATCGGCGCCAGCGGTGGCATCGACGCCCCAATAACGGTCGCCACGCATCATGATGCCGCCCTCGACATCGAACTTGGCCGCCGCAGTAGGGCGGCCCACCGCGACGCTGTCGTCGGAATCATAAGCATACATCTGTCCTGATTCCGCCCCGGACCAGTCGTTATCGCCCACAGAACTCGAAGCGGTAATAGTTATCGAATCGCCGGTTTGAGTCAAGGTGATATTCGTTCCTTCGACAAAGGTTACGCTATCGGCGAGCCACGGGTTTGCGTTCGCGCGAAGCCTCTGAAAGAACGAATTAGTCGTGTCGAGATATGCCGCGAGCGTGTCCAAATTGGGCGTTCTATCGACTGCGAAAATTGCCTTTCGAAGATCGGTCGCGTGGCCGTCCTGAAGCGCGACACCGACGATTATTTCTCCGGTAGAGACGGTTTTGAAACTTCCGCCCGCGGAGGTTGTGAGCAAATCACCGGCAGTAACAGCGGCATCTAATTTCGCGGGGAATATATCCGAAGAGGATATGAGATAATAATCTGTCGCCGCGATCGTTTGGACCGCAGTTACCACACCGGCGAAAAGCGAGTCGTTGTCGCCGCAAACCGCAATCTGGCCGGAGCTATTCACCTTGACGGAACTCCCCATGTCGATGGCAGCGCCCGCGTCTTGAATAGGATTTTTTATCTGCCCGAAGGCCGCAAAAGCGGCCATCAGGCAAATAATTATAATCGCATGGTTCCGTTTAATCATCCAGCACCTCGATTTTCTGATCCTTTAGTTCTGGATCGCAAGAATAGTCAGGTCGCCCTCGATGAATCTTCCACCGTCGCCCCAGCCATCGGCGTAGCAACGGACTTCGTAATCATTGCTGGCCGCCGGCGACGCGACTATGTGAACGAGAGAGACTTCCTTAGTTTCATACCAGTCATCGTCACGAAGGAAGACTGTATAATTTTTCAACACCGCAGCGGCGGTAACGTCGTAGATTTCAACGCGTATCTTAGCGCCGTTGTAATTCGGCGTAACAGAGTATTCATCGCTCACGACGACCGTCGCAGTGATCTGGAGGCTGTCGCCCGACGAGGCGAAAGTCATTGCAATAACCGGAACAGCGGAAGTGCCGAACTCGGCTATCGTATCGACATGCTCTTGCGCAAGGCTCTGGTTTAGATCGGCATCGATTGTGCCGCCGACATAAAGATCGCCTCCGATATGCACGTTATTCGTAACGGTCAGGCTGTCGTCGATATCTGCAGAACCGTGGACGTCGATATTGTCGTCGAGTTCGATAACGTCGCCGACCGCCTGAATGCTATCCGCGATAAGTTCGCCATAAACCTTGAATTGGGCCATGGCAACCATAGTGTCGCTCTCGTCGCCGCTATACGGCCATAGTGTATCTGTATTGATGTTCAGGACGATAATATCGTCCACGTCTATGTAGCCAGCGAAAACCGTATCGTCCACATAGATGTTATGGCCGAAATGCGCGTTATTCGCAACGGTCAAGCTATCGTCAATATCTGCGGAACCGTGGACATCGATGTTGTCATCGAGTTCAATAACGTCGCCGACCGCCTGGATGCTGTCCGCAATAAGCTCACCGTGGATTTTGAGCTGGGCGTCGATTACGAGCGTGTCGCCCGGATCGCCGCTCGCGGTCCGAAGCGTGTCGACCCGAAGCGGATCTACGAATGTTACCGTGCTGTCGAATACCACCGGGCCGCCGAAATAAACGCTGTCGTTGAATATTACG
>DAOWNU010000287.1 GCA_030642425.1 bacterium
CCAACCGCATGGTAATATCTCCATTTTCGGGAACTCGAAGGCTTTTGGGAGTTGAATATCGACCTGCTCGCCGTAGGCTGCGGTGGCAAGCGCGTTTTCGACCATCTGATCGATTCCGTCCAGATCGGTTGTCGCCGCAAATCCGATTCGACCGCCCTTGATAACGCGCAGCGAATATCCCTCTTTCTGGATGACGCTGGAGTTCTTCAGTTTCCAGCCATCGAAACCGATCTCGGTTTGGTGGGATTTTAAATAGAACACCTCAGCGGCGTCAACCCGGCCCTTAACTTTATCGAGAATATGCTTCATCATTCCTCCTATTTTCCACCGATTATAACATCTTTAATTCGAATATGCGGACTGCCGAAACCGACCGGAGCGCCCTGCCCACCCTTGCCGCAATTCCCGCCGCTTCTTCCCCAGGAAAAATCGTTCCCTATCGCCTCGATATTCATGAGCGTTTGGAAAAGATTTCCCTGCAGGACCGCGTCGCGAACCATCTCCTCGATCTTGCCGTTGCGGATCATAAATGCGTGGCCGGATGAAAAACTGAAATTCTCCATCATCGTTTGGCCGCCGTAAGCGTCGATACAGTATATGCCCTTTTCGACATCGGCGATCATATCCTCGAAAGAAATATCGCCCGGCGCGATAGCCGTGTTCGTCATGCGGATAATGGGGATATTGGCATAATCCTGTGCGCGGGCGTTGCCGGTAACACGCTCGCCCATTTTCGCCGCAGTCTCGCGGTTGTGGAGACGCCCCACGAGTATCCCGTCTTTGATAAGTTCGTTGCGCCTTGCGGGGACGCCCTCGTCGTCGATATCTATTGTGCCGCGAAGATCGGGTTTTACCGTGCCGTCCTCGAAAACATTAAATTCGTCCGGGCCGAAACGGCGGCCAAGCCTCATCATCTCCCGCGCCTGCGGGTTGTCGACAATATGGTCCGATTCGGATAGATGCCCGAAGGCCTCGTGTATAAAGACCCCCGCCAATCTCGGATCGAGGATGACCGTATATTTCCCGGCCTCGACCCGTTCAGCTTCGAGAAGATCGGTGGCGAGTTTTGCTATTTGCAGAACGTTCTCCGCCCTGTCTTTCACCACTCCAAATCCAATTCGGCTGGCCCATGAATCGTGCGCGGATTGAACGTTATCGCCCTGTTTGCCCATCGCGCGCGCCACCAGAACGACGTCCAGACGCTCGCGGAGGAAGCTACTGCTCTCCGTATTCGCGAACATGGTGGTCGAGAATCCGTCGGCATAGGCCACGCTGTTGTCGATAATCCGGTCGTCGTGGCCGCGAATTATTGCGTCGTATTCCGCGATAACGTCCATTTTCTCGGAAATACTGTGTTCGCGCGGGTCGTCTTCGATATTCGCCCTGACCTCCATCTGCACCGGCTCGACCTCCGCGAGTGCGATCTCCTCCTCGGGTTCGATAGCCCTGCTGCTCGCGACCGCCTCTTTCACCCGCTCCTTCAGGCCGTCCAGAGAATTGAATGTTGCAAAGCCCCATCCGCCGCCCGGAACCAGCGCGCGCACACATCCACCGACGTCTGTCGAAGCCGCGACCTTGTCGGTCTCACCTTTGCGATAGACCAGCGAAGTGCTCTGCTTCTCCTGGACACGGATCTCGACATATCCTTCGGCGCCTTTCAACGCTTCGGCTATGCGATCTTTCATGTTGCCTCCGATCGTTATTTTCGTTCAAATCAGTTTGATATGATAATAATGTATGACCGTTCGGTCAAGCGGAAAAATAATAATATAGGTAAAAGGTATTGGGTAATGGGTAATAGGTGCCCTACCCCCCAAAACCGCCTAAGAAATATTAAATATCGAAAATTAAGTATCAGAATTACAAATCAAAAATCAAATAGAATCCAATCTATTTCGATTTCTCAGATTTGGAAAAGCTTTTTTGATTTTAATATTTAATTTTTCCTATATGTCATTTTGCATTTTTATTTTTAATATTTAATTTTTCAAGAAATGTCCTGGCTTATTTCGAGTCAGATATGGCCTTCATACGAAAGTCTAAGGCCTTCCCGCCAAAGTTCGAGGTCTTCCCACGAAAATCTAAGGGCTTCCCACCAAAATCCAAGACCTTCCCGCTAAAGTCTAAGGCCTTCCTACCAAAGTTCAAGATCTTCCCGCGAAAGCCTAAGGTCTTCCCGCCAAAGTCCGAGACCTTCCCGCCAAAATCTAAGGTCTTCCCACCAAAGTCCGAGACCTTCCTACAAAAGTCTAAGGCCTTCCCGCGAAAGTCCGATACCTTCCCACCAAAATCTAAGGCCTTCCCGCGAAAGTCTATGGCCTTCCCGCGTTGTCAACCACGGGCATTTGCGCCTTTTACTCCATTTTCTTGTCGTCTCGCCGTGCATTTCCCTTCGACAGGCTCAGGGACCTCATGTCGAGCGAGACGCTCGACCTTTTATTCTAAAATTAAATGCAAAATTATCAGTTTTCAATGCCACTTTTTCGCCGACTGCCGACCATCCTTTATAAAAAATGGTGGTGGGGCAATTTTGCAATGCTCATTGCTCATTACTCATTTTGAATTGATCTTTTTCTGTCTTGCACCCGCCAAGAATAATGTGTATTATTACAAAAGTATGTCAGAAACCGATAGCAATATTATTCTGGAACTCCGTGGGCGTATTAGGGGCCTCGAAGACGAGATCGAAAGGCTGCGGGAGGTTATCGGAGAAACCCAGAAACACTCCGACGATCTCCAAAGCGTGTATGAGGACCGAAAAAGCCAGCTAATTACCCTGTTCGATGTTACGGCCAGGCTCTCCGAAACCGACTCTCTCAGCGAACAGCTCGATCTTGTCGCCGGGGGCGTATTGAAGGCAAGGCTTTTCCGAAGGGCGATCATCTCGATTTTCGGCGAGAATTTCGTCCGGATCGACGCCGGATATGCCGGTCTGTCAAAAGAAGAAATAGAGAAACATCGCGCAAAACCACAGATCCCCGAACGGCTCTGGAAAAAGATTCTCTCGGACGAATTCCGAATCGGCAATTCCTATTATATCCCCTGCAATTCAGAGCTGATCGCCGAGATAGGAGGCATAGAAAGCCGTCTAGACGAAAGGGTTTCGACTGGCGGTTGGCATCCCTCGGACATGCTGTTCATCCCGCTCGTGAGTGTCGATGGCGACAAAATTGGCGTGATGAGCGTGGACGACCCATTCGACAGCCTGAGGCCGACTGCGGGAACGCTCCGTTTTGCGGAGATGTTCGCCCGTGAAGCCGCGACGCTTATCGAACGTAGCGGAATACAGCGCGACCTCGCCGAGACGGAGCTATATCTACAAAAGCTGATCGACTCATCGGCGGACATTATTGTAACGACGGACGCAGAGGGCAAGATCGTCATTTTCAACCGGGCGGCGGAACGTATATTGGGCTACACACAGGAAGAGGTTGCGGGAAAGCCGGTAACCCTTCTTTACGAAGACGAGAACGTGCCGCGCAAGGTTATGCACGCAATGCACGAGGGCACGGGGCGTGTGGAGTCGATGGAGGTTGTGGCCAAAACCAAATCGGGAGATGGGATTCCGATAAGCCTTTCCGCCGCAATCCTC
>DAOWNU010000276.1 GCA_030642425.1 bacterium
CTCCCTTCGACTCCGCTCAGGGAACGGACGGTCGTTGAGCGGAGCCGAAACGACTTTTATTTATCGAGCGAGACGCTCGACCTATTAAATGGAATTTCCTGCCACAGAAGCGAATCCGACGAAGTCGGTTGAGCACATTATCTGCGGGCATTGCCGGCATCGCCGGTCTTTATGGAGTTGACATCGGCGAATTAAGGATTATATTATTGCCAATTGCATTTACCGGGAGCCGAACGGATGAGCCGAAAATATTTTAGCCTGTGTCTGATAATACTTGCTGTTACGGCATTTTCATTCACCGATCCGGGACATATTTATTCGCCCAACGAATTGTATTCCCCCCCCGTAAGCTATAGCTCCAATAGTGACGCGGTTGTCGCCAATACCCCCGGTTATGCCGGCCTTGCGTTTTATTATCCGAAAAATCCGATTTATATACAGGGCAATACCGAAGATGGAATAGTCAGAAACTGCAGGGAGTTTATCGATAGGAATCCGGAAATATTCTCGATTTCTTCGGACAAACTTACCACATTGAAGGCCGTTCACCGGCTCGACCGCTGGTGGATTATTTTCCGGCAGATGAACGGCGGCGTTCCGGTTCTTGGCGGCCGTGTCGATTTCAGGATTTTCGGCGATGGCCGACTCGCTTTCTGCAGCGCGAAAATATTTTCGGAATTCGATGCGACAACCCCCTTAATCGGTCGGGAGGGGGCTATCGAAATCGCAAAAAGTAGCCATGCGCCGAATTCGCACACAACCGGCGAAAATCTCGTTTTCTGGCCGGAAATTACGAAAGAAAGAACGCGGGCGCGTCTCGCGTGGCAGGTCGATATCCGCGAGGCTATCGACAAATACTGGCGCTGTTATATCTCCGCAATAACCGGCGAAATGCTCGGCAAATATAGCCTTATTAACTATTACGACGTCTGGGGCAGCGGCAGTATTCAATTCTTGCCAAAATACTACGACGACAGTCTGGAAACGTCGCCTTTCGAATACGGCGACCTTAACCTGAACTATTTCCGAACCGGCCGCACAGACGGCGTGGGACAATTCAATATCTCGACGATGCTCGGTTGGGACATGCCACTCAAGGCCTATCTCACCGGTGCGTGGGTCGAAGTTATCGACAGAGGAGGCGAGAACGGCGTCTATGAGACCTGGCTTTCGCCGCCGGCAGAGCACAATTTCACCTTTTCGCCGGAATGGGCGGATACCGACGAGATAAACCTATATTTCCACACAAACTATATCCACGAGTATTACGAGGCCCTCGACCCGCCGATGACCGCGCTGGATTATCCTGTTCCGGCGAGGGCCGGTATCCCCGGAACCCCCGAAAACGCATTTTGGGACGGCTACGGCACGAACTACGGTTCCGGCGGGATGAACACGCGGAATTTCGCCCTATTCTCGAATATAATCTACCACGAATACACGCACGGAATAACCGGATGGATATACGAGGGAACACATTTCCCATATTCCGACCAGCCCGGCGCGATGAACGAGGCTTACAGCGATTATTTCGCCTGCACGAACAACGACGACCCGCGTGTTGGATACAAATGTTCCACGACCGGCTCTCAATATTTCCGCACGATGGATAATTCTCTGCGTATGCCCGAAGACTGGTTCGGCGAAGTCCATTACGACGGCCGAATTATGGGCGGGGCATTCTGGGAACTTCGCGGGAGAGTGGGCGCAAATATTGCCGATACTTTGATACATTTCACACGCTACGCCACGCCGAACACGTTCGACGGATTCGTTCCCGAGTGCATTTTCACCGATGACGACGACGCCGATCTGTCAAACGGAACCCCGCATTATTTCGATATCCTGCAGTCGTTCGATATGCACGGTATCGGCCCGGGGATATTCCCGAATATCGAAATCGAATATGTGATGACCGATCTCGGCGACGGCGACGGCTATCTCGAGCCGGGAGAACAGCTTTCGATAGTCCCGCATATCGTTGCGGACGACGGTTACGCGTGGCCGAATATTCTCGGGCTGAGGGCGGTTATGCGCCTGGAGGGCGAGTGGACGGCAATTCCGACGGACACTGTCAGCACGTTCGACGTTTCGATAGCCCCCGGCGACAGCGATGTCGGAGACCAATTTATTATCGAGGCTCGGACGGGTAATATCCCACATTTAGCCACGGTTTATATATCGTTCACCGCCGAAAACTCGCCGCTTGTCGTTATGGACTCCTTTTCGCTCTATGTCGGGCATCCGCAGGTTCTGCTTGTCGACGACGACGCCAATCCATACGGAAGGCTTCTCCCTTATTATACTGAAAAACTCGATTCGCTGGGGATAACATACATTATCCATAGGACTTTGAGTAGAGGAACGCCTTCGGATTTCGACGGCTTCCCGGCGATGCTCTGGTTCACCGGTGACGACACGATGGGCGTTGCGATTTCCGGGGAGGATACGGCAGCGATGGCGGATTTCCAGGCGCTGAACGGCAATATTCTCCTTACCGGCCAGCGGATGACACAGCAATTTGCCGCCGGTTTTCTGGAAACACACTTTGGAGCGGAGCATTCGGGCATTGGCGGCGCGGTGATTCTCGACGGCCTCGACTATGCGCCCCTTTCGTTTGCCGACGATGTCATAATGCTTATCGGAGCCACGGGCGCGAATAACCAGCGGCCGGAGAATATGACGCATATAAGTCCGGCGGGCGGTCAGGCCCTTTTTATATATAATACCGGCGACACCGCCGCGATAGCTTTCGACAACGGCATCAACAGAACTGTTCTGTTCGGTTTCGGACTCGAGGGCGTTGCGGGCACGGCCTCATTACAGTTGGTCGAAATACTCGACAGGATAATGTCGTGGTTCGGCGTGCAGTTTGTCGGTGTCGAAGAGCGCGAATTTGTTCCAATTAAGAAATCGATTGCAAGAGTTTCGCCAAATCCCTTCAATGCCGTCTGCATAATTACTGTCGAGGGTTCTGCGACGTCGAGAATAATATCCGCCGAATTCTACGATATCGAGGGCAGACTGGTCGAAAAACTCGATGGCGGATCGATTTATTCCGGTCGCATTTGCTGGAGGCCCGATTATTCAGTATCGTCCGGGCTATATTTTGTTAGGATTATAACAGAGGCGGGGACTGTTTCCGCGAAGGCCGTTCTTCTACGATGAACAAAGATATAGAATACAGGATAAGATTTGCGCGAGCGCTTGCTGTCGAAGCGGGGGAGATTATATCGAAACGATTCGGCGGGCGGCAGGAATGCAAGTTTAAGTCGCAGAGGGAGACGGTAACCGGGAGCGATATCGAGTCCGAAAAATTAATTCTCTCGCGGATCGAGAAGGAATTTGGCGAACCGGTCCTGAGCGAGGAATTTCGACCGGATACGGAGATATCCGGCCCATTGTGGATTGTCGATCCGCTCGACGGGACGAGCAATTTCGAGATAGGATTCCCCTTTTTCTGCGTGATAATCGCCTTCGCTGTCGATGGTGAAACGAAACTCGGCGTTATCCACGATCCTTTGCGGAACGAGACTTTTTGGACGGACGGAAAATATTCTTATATCGGCGAAAAGCGAATTCATGTCGCCGGGACAACGAAACTCGCGGGGGCGATTGCAGCAACCGGTTTTCCGTATAACAGGAAAAGTTCTTCCGGGTCGAATCTCGAAAATTTCGTTAGA
>DAOWNU010000145.1 GCA_030642425.1 bacterium
ATATCCGGCATCGCCATGCTCGCTTTGAGAATCCCCGGCAATGTTGCGACATTCGCCACCTGCTTGAACGCGTTGTCGTCCACGACGTGTTTGATCAGGCGCTCGTCGCTGTAGATTATCCCCGGAACGCGCATACCGGGCTGATAATCCATGTCGATTTGCCATTTGAACTCGTCTATTTTGTGGAGTGGACCGGGCATGATGCCTCCTGATTATCGGATTGAAAAAGGCGTCGCATCTACTTTATTGCGCAAGCCCTAAATCTGCGTTAAATACACTTTAACCCGCGATACAAGAGGCTAAACCTTGACGACAAGAGGCTCAACCTTCATTCTCAGGGGGTAAACTTTGAAAATAAGAGGCTCAACCAACGATACAAGGGGCTAAACCTTGACAACAAGAGGCTCAGCTTTCATTCCCAAGGGCTAAACTTTGAAGATAAGAGGCTCAACCAACGATACAAAGGGCTCAACCTTGACGACAAGAGGCTAAACTTTTAGTTTTGGTCTTCATCGCGTTGGTTTAGGCCCTTGTTTTCTTAGTTTATCGTCTTGTCGCGTCGGGTTTATGCCGTGTCGCGCAGGTTTTGCGACGTGTCGGCCTGTCGTAGGTAGGGGTAATTCATGAATTACCCCTTCGGCGGCAATCGCAACCCTTCCGCACGCGCGCGCAACCGCATATCTCCCTGTCGCAACCGTTCCGCACGCAATCGCAATCACAAATAACGCAGGTTCAAAGAACGATTTTGTAAAAAGATAGGGTTCGAGGGTTCAAGGGTTCGAGGGTTCAAGTGTCGCCCCCTCCCATCACCCCGTGGATTCCGGTATTTATCTGGCTACGATGCTCTGCGTCGTAGCCTTCTATCCTGACGCTCTGCGTCGTCCCTTTCCCTCGACGCGGAGCGTCGCCCCATTTGCACCCACGGAGACCGTGGGTGCAAGAGGAAAAGAACAATTTTGTAAAAAGATAGGGGTCGAGGGATCGAGGGTTCGAGGGTTCAAGTGTCGACCGCCGTCCCGTATCGTTTAAACGGCAATCAGGCCGATTACGCCGTTATATTGCGGGCGCTCCGGGATTATCACCGGCACACCGTATTTTGCCGCGAGGAGCTTTGAGATCGCGCCGTTGAAAGCAACGCCGCCCACGAGAACGATTCTTCCCGGTGGTTTGGATTCGAGTTGCGGGGCGAAACGCTTAATTATTTGAGCGTTGACACCCGCGGCGAGTTTTGCGATCTCCACTCCACCGGCCATTTTCGCCACAAGCTCGCTTTCTCCAAAAACCGCGCAGGTGCTCGAAAGCGGTTCGGGGTTTTCGAAAAATTCGGAAAGTTCGTTCAGTGTCAGTCCGAGGATTCGCGCCATGTTCTCGAGATAGCGCCCCGCGCTTGCGGCACAGCGGTCGTTCATGTAAAAATCCTGTATTTCGCGTCCGGCGATTCGGATTATTTTGCTGTCCTGACCGCCGAGATCGATAAGTGTGAAATCGGAAAGTCCGGTCTGAAAAATCGCCCCGCGCGCGTGCGCCTGTATTTCCGGGATAATTTCCGCGTCCGCGATGTTCAGCGCGTTTCGGCCGTAGCCCGTGGCTCGGATTTTCGCGTCTTTGGAAACGCCGAATTTCTCCAGATCGAGCCGGAAACCCTCGCTCGACGGGCTTCCGAAACGATTGTAGAAAAGCGATGTGTCGTAAATGAAATATTCGATAGCGTCGCCGACGCGCACAATCGCCATTTTGACAGACCGGCTGCCAAGATCGATCCCGATTAGTTCCTTCATATTCTATCCTCCAACATGCGAATAAAGGCTTCGAGCCTCACCCTCGTGCGCTCGTCCATCTCGAAAGAGCTTTCGCCCTCGATAGTCAGTATCGGAATTTCGAGATGTCGCCGGAAAAGAAGGTCCTCGATCTGCCGAAAGCAGAAGCTCTGTGTGTAATGCAGAATGCCGTGGATATTGCGGCGTGCGATTTCGCGTTTTATATCGTCGATTCGCGTGAAAACGCTTTTGGGATAGGTGTATTTCGAGTAGGCCGACACGAAATCGTTTTTTGGATATGGCAGAGAAAACTGCCGCTGCGTCTCGTTGAATACGACCCGCGCGCCCATCTTTTCGACATCGTCGTAGATATCGGGAAAAATGGGGGGGACGCCGATATAGCCGAGTCTGATCTTTTCCCGCAAGGCTTTCCGCGCCTCGATATCCGCTATAGCCCGCGAAATCCCCTTTTCATACGCGCCGGCATCGCCCCAAAAATCCGAACTGGAGACGAGCCAGAAATGGTTTTCAAATCCTGTGGCCCTGTTCTCACGCCATGTCAACTCGTCGATACGGCTGCAGAGCGACCGCACATTTCGCAATTTCTCGAACCATTTTAGGATATTTTCCCATCGCGCGCCGAGTTTTTGGGCAAGTTGCTCCATCTCCGCGCGAAGAAGTTCCGGATTTTTGTCGTAGGGGAAAGCGAATGGGAGAACTTTGAAACCGATATCCTCGACAGTCTCGGCGAGCGCGTGGGTGTTCGAGCAATCCCCCTGTGTAACCGCGATTAGCAGATCGACCGAGCCGGTCTCGAGGATTGTGCCGTAAATGCCGGCGATCCACGGGCAGACCGTCCGCGGGTAGCCGTCGCGGAAAGCGCGCGCGAGGAAAGATTCGCGATTTTCTGAACTAACAAAAATGTTGTTCAAATCGACCGGCACGCTGCCCGAGGCCAGGATTATCTCCTGCGGGATAGTCGTTGTTATTCCAATTCTCGCCATAGCGAGTATAAATTAGCATTTCGTATTGGAAAAGGCAAGGAAAAGGTTTTAATAATGGATTTCCGACTACGGAAGCGAATCCGACGGAGTCGGTTGAGCAAGTTATTTGTCGGCATTGCCGAAATATCTGTCGGCATTGCCGACCTATCTTATCTTTGTGTTGACTCGCGGGCGCGGGAAGAGTATCTTCTTTAAGTGAAATTTACGGAACCGAAAATTATTGCAATATTTTGCGCGATGCTCGCGGCGGCATCCTGTATGGGCCTGGCCTTGATTATCGATACCGGCGGTCGGAACCTGCCGGATATGGAAACCGCGATTCAGAACCGGATAACGGCATTCGAGGAGCGCCTTTTCCCCTTTAAATTCTCAGATAGCGATACGATCCGCGTGGTCGTCACCTACACGCGGGACGAATTCCGCGAGGCGACTTCGGGTTCCCTGCCGGATTGGGGCGCAGGCGCGGCAATTCCGGGGACCGGAACGATAGTGCTGCTCCTCGGCGAAAGCAGCCGGTCGCCGCGCGCGATGGAGCTTATCTCGCATGAAATGGCGCATATCGTTCTTCACCGCGCGGTCGGGGCAAATGTCCGAATCCCGCGGTGGTTCGACGAGGGCTTCGCCCAATGGGTTTCCGGGCCGATGGCTTTCCAGAGTGCGACGCGCCTTGCGCTTGCCAACCTGCTGGGCGAGTCGATCCCCCTTCGCGAACTCGAGTCTCTTAATTTATGGGACTCGAACAAGGCCGAGCTTGCCTATGCCGAGAGTTTCGCCGCGTTTATTTTCCTTGTCGGGATTCTGCCGAACAAGGAGCCTTACGGCCTTATCGCCCAAATCGCGGCGGCGGGCGATTTCGACTCCGGTTTCGAGAGTTTCACCGGGATGACCATGCCGCAGTTTTATTCTGAGTGGGCGCGAATCGGGTCGAAACGATACAATTGGAGCTTGATTCTCGCCGATTGGCGAATATCTTTCTTAATAATTACGCTTATGTTCGTTGTTCTGGGCACTATCAAACTTGTTCGAATACGGAATGCGAAACGCGAAACGGAATATGATATCGATAATGAAAAAAATTAGACATATAATCGAGAATATTGCAACCGTGGTTTTGCTCTTTGCGGTGCGGTCGATGCCCTATCGATGGGCCGTCGCGCTGGGAGGCGCTATCGGCGGCCTTATCTGGCGGTTCGGGATTCGTCGAAAAATCTCGCGGCATAATTTGGAGCTTTGCCTGCCGGAGTTCGAAGGCAAGAAAGCCGATAAACTGCTCGCGGAAAGCTATCGCAATTTCTGCCGGAGCATGGTGGAATTCGCCCTTCTGCCGAAGATTAAGGGCGGAACGCTGGAGTTCGTCGGGTTCGATGGGCTGGATAAAATCCTCGATATGACCGGCTCCGGGCAGGGTATGCTATTAGTAACGGGGCACTTCGGAAGCTGGGAACTTCTTGGCGCTGCGCTATCCGAGGCCGGTCTGCCCCTCGATTTTCTTGTCGGCGAGCAGACGAACCACACCGTGGACGATTTAA
This sequence comes from bacterium, assembly GCA_030642425.1. Taxonomy (GTDB): domain Bacteria; phylum UBP14; class UBA6098; order UBA6098; family UBA6098; genus DAOWNU01. The sequence goes on from DAOWNU010000145.1 coordinate 4,291, forward strand.
TCAACGGTATCCGAAGCGAAATGGGAATCGGGATAATTCATATGGGCGTGGCGGCGCGAGGAATAATCAAATCGATTCGTTCCGGGCGCGCCGTGGCCATGCTCTCCGATCAGGACGCGGGAAAAAGCTCCACGATAATCGATTTTTTCGGTCATCCGGCGGCGACGCCCGGCGGTATCGGGGCATTCGCTATCAAACTGAGATGTCCTATTGCAATCGGAGCTATAGTCAGGGAAGGCAAATCCACAAGTCACCGTGTCGATATTCAAATTTATCTGCCGGATTACGACTCACTGCCGGAAGACAAAGACCGCGCGATCCGGGAGATAACACAGGAATATACTACCTATCTCGAAAACTATATAAGGGAAAATCCGGAAATGTATTTCTGGCCGCATCGGAGGTTCAAGAGCACGTTGGGATATTAGGTAATAGGTATTAGGTAATAGATAATAGGTTACATATATAAGATTAAGTTAGTTAAATATATGTAATAATTAACAAGTATAAGATAAGTAAGTAAGTTTAGATAATTAGTTAATAGGTTACATATATAAAATAAATAGGAAATAAATAATACATAAGTAGGTAGGAGATAATATGAAATCTTATAGAATACTGTTTATACTGTTCGTTCCACTATGCCTTCTCGCGCAGGGAGAAATTCCCGCTCCATATCCGGGATGCGACCTGTCCTTGGAGGGTTTTACACTGGGCGGCTTTTTCGGGATAGGCACATTTTCTCTCGACGGCGACACAGCACATCTTTCTACAGAGATGGCTATCGGCTACGTTCCTTCATGGGCTTTCGATGCTGGCGTGGCCGCGTATTACTATCCCGGAGGGCGATGGCGGATAGGGATTCGCGGCGGAATAAATTGGAACGGTATCTCGGAGGGCGAAAAATCGATTTTTGGATACACTTTATGGAGCACGGTATATCCCGGCATTGTTCGCACAACCGGAACTGTGAGATTGACCGCAAATCTTGGAATCGGCGGCGGCATAACTAATGTAAATATCGCAAACGGCGTCAACGAATGGAAGGATGAAATACCCATTCTTGCGGTCTATCCGGGGGTTGGTTTCGATATTCCCCTGAGCGAAAATCTTATCGCGTCGCTGGAAATATCGTATCTGTGGCTTGTCGGCGAAGACCGCAATATTGGCGGCTATTTCCTGAGCGGGAGCGAAAACCACGAAGACGACGACTGGGCGGAGATAGATTATTCGCCCGCAGATTTCGGCGGGCCGACAGTAACGCTCGGGATTTATTTTGGACGAGTGATTACGCTGCAATAATCTACCGGTCGGCAATGTTGAGACATCGGCGAGGCTCTGCCGCTCTTAACCGCTTTAGGCGGTATCGGTAGGACAGACATGTATATTTGTCTGTGAAAATGCAAGAATACCTGTTTTAACTTTTATCCCGCTATAGCTACGAGATAATTCAAACTGTTTATTTGCATGTAGAAATATCTGGACTTGCGCTC
>DAOWNU010000326.1 GCA_030642425.1 bacterium
AATCTAAATGTCAAATGCAATACAAACAACTTCATGGCAATTCGGTCGTCAATGCCGGGCGAGCGATCTGTTGACCCCCGCTGGCCCGGCTCTCGCGTGCGAAATAATATAACCATCTCAACCAAATCGCACGTAGCGGGAGGCGTGCCAGCGGTCGGCACGCGCCAACTGGGGGTTAAGCATGGTTGTTGTTGCACTACGATAAAGGTTGCTGCATTACCGACGGGGAATAAATAGGAAATGCCTTCCCACACAAGAATCTTTCCGAAACCGGGTTTTGATAATTGACTTTGCAGCAGCGGATGCTTAAATTGAAAAGCAAATAGCCACTCTTCCCGAAAGGCGAAAATGAGGAATTTTTGCTCGATTCTTGTAATTGCACTTATATTGTCGATTCCTATCCCCGCAAATGCCGGGGATGCTACTCCCGAAATGGCTCGCGATGTCGCATCGACCCATATCGACGCGGTCGGGGATTTTGACGAACACTCGATATTTGTTATAACACCTGTAATCGATTCGGAAAATGGAGAAAAACTCGGATATATTGCCCATCTGAGTCCTCGTGGATATATTGCGATCTCCGCAGACACCGATATTCGACCGGTTATCGCATATTCGGCGGAAAACGATCTCGACATGACCGATATTTTGGAGAACGTCCCGCTGCGCATTTTCAAGCGGGATATGAGAGTTAGGCTCGCGGCGAGGCCGTTCATGTCTCCGAACCTTATCCACCGGAACAACTCCCTGTGGCGCAATTATCTCGGAAGATCCGAGTCTTTTATGGCCGGAATTATGGACGCTTTCTCGCTCGGCCCATATCTCGACACGGAATGGAATCAGGGTGACCCATATAATATTTTCTGCCCGATAGACCCGATGACCGGCGGGAGATGCCCTATCGGCTGTGTTGTCACCGCGATGGCCCAGATAATCAACTATTGGGAATGGCCGCACTCCGTCGCTTTCGACACCTCGGAAAGTTACGAGTCGGATATCACGATGCCGCCGATTTTTATCGACGCACCCACCGCGAGCGTGGACACTATCGACTACAATGCCGATGGCCTTAACCCCGACGATACGACTCTGGCAAAGCTGATGTTCGCCTGCGGCGTCTCTATCTTTATGCAATACAGCGACGAAGGCTCCAGCGCGATGTCCGCAGACGTTCTTGCCGCGCTTCTGGCCAAATGGGATTATGCGACCGCGAACGGAATTTTCCCGACCATGCCGGATTTCTACACAACAATGACGCTCGACGTTCTCGAGGGACGCGTCTCATATCTCAGTCTTACGGATGAAGAGGTCGGTCACGCAATCGTTATCGACGGCTATCGCGAGAGCGGGGAAAATCATGTCAACTACGGCTGGGGCGGATCTGCGGACGGCTGGTATTTCCTGCCCGACAGTCTTCCCTATGGTTTCACTATCGCAAATTACGCGATTGTCGGCATTCTTCCGCCGGTTATCACACATCGTCCGGTAACCGGACTTCGTGCCGAACAACTCAACGGCGGCTATGTCCACCTAATCTGGAATGAGCCGTCGCTTATCACGGAAGACGTCCTTCATTATAATGTTTATCGCCGAAGGGTCGCGGAAATCACGAACGAGCTTATGGTTACAACGGGGTCTATGTCCTTTATCGACGACGATTTCGACGAATTGACAAACTACACCTATTCGGTCGGGGCGGTTTATGATTGCGGCGAGAGCGCACTCGAGGAAATCGACCAATATTCCGGCATATACAACGGCTGGACAAGGATTATTTACAGGTTCGGACACGAAAGGCCCTATTCGATTGCCCCGCTCGGCGACGGCGGTTTTGTTGCGGCGGGTTCGCGTTGCGAAACGTCCGGGGAAAACCGGGAAGTCTATATTATCGCGATGTCTTTCGACGGCGACATGCTGTGGGACAAGACTTACGGCGGCGGCGAGCACGACCATGCGACATCGATTGCGAAAACTTCGGACAGCGGATATATCGTTTCCGGGGCGACTGAATCGTTCGGCTCCGGCGGGTCGGATATATGGCTTCTGCGGCTCGATTCCGAAGGCGACACGCTCTGGACAAGGACTTATGGCGGGGCTTTCGACGACATTTCGGAGTGTATCACGGTTTGCGGCGACGGCGGATTTCTTATTCTCGGCCAAACAAACGACGGCGTCGAGGATTTGATGAGCCTTATCAAAACGAATTCCTCGGGCACAGTCGAGTGGGAGAAAACGTTCGGCGGCGGGCTTGTTGGGAAATCGATAATCGACCTTTCCGGCGTTGGATATGCTGTTGGCGGATATGCAAATCCCGGACCTATCGGCTCCAGCGATTGTTTCATAATGAAAACGGACGACTCCGGCGATTCGCTTTGGCTTCGGTTCTACGGCGGTTCGAGCCTCGACGAGGCCTATTCTATTGCGGAGGCGGGCGACGGCGGATTGGTCATTGCCGGAAAATCGCGCTCTTTCGGGATGCCGCTTTACACAACGACGTTTTGTATCAAGACCGACGTGGACGGCGACACGCTCTGGAGTCGAACCTATGGAGGCATGAAAAACTACGGGCTGAATTATATCTCGGCGACTGAAGACGGCGGTTTTCTCGCGGTCGGTTTTGTCGAGAACGAGAGCAACGACCTTTATCTGCAATATCTCGATTCCGGCGGCGACACGCTTGCCACGCATATCTACAGCACAATTTCCGGCGAGGAGGGTGTTGCGATTATTCAATTGCCGGACAGTGGAATAGCGATAGCCGGAAGGACATATCTTTCCGGCTCCGACGATTTTTGGCTGATGAAGGTCGGCGGCAGGATAAACGCGCCCGTCCGCGAGGAAGAGCGCATTTTGCTGCCCGAAACGAGCGATATTCAGGCCTATCCGAACCCGTTCAATTCGGCGGTTACAATTTCCGTAGGGGAGGGTCTGAGACCCTCCCGCGTGGAGATATTCGATATAAACGGAAAAAGGGTTCGAGGATTCGAGGGTTCGAGGGTTCGAGGGGGAACACCGAACGCCGAACACCGGGCGCCGATAAACGAATTTGTCTGGCGGCCCGACGAATCAATCGGTTCCGGCGTATATTTAATTCGCGCAGTCGGCGATGAAGGTTACTATTTGAAGAGGGTCGTGTATTTGAAATGATTGGATTATCTGCGCAGCCCAATAAAAAAAGGGCCTTAAGGCCCTTTAAATTGGTGGCGGGGGAAGGATTTGAACCTTCGACCTTCGGGTTATGAGCCCGACGAGCTAC
>DAOWNU010000472.1 GCA_030642425.1 bacterium
GAATAGTCTCGACAGAAATAATGCGCGATATTTTGGCCTCGCGGGCCATTATTTCTCCTCGCTGCGCCGCGCGATCATCTCGCTGGCGGTAATAAACTCGATCCCCCACTTGTCGAGTTCGCCCAGAACTCTGTTTATCGCGATCAATGTTCGCGGACGGGCGTGCCCAACGATCAAGATCCCCTCGTCGTTCTCCCGGCTGGAAAGCGCAAGCTCGATAAATCGCCGTGCAATACAAGAGGTGTCGTCCTCGACATCGATATTGCCGTTCTGGCACGTAACCGGAATTCCCTTTTTGGCAATTTCTTTCGCCGCGCAACTGTATTTCGAGGTTCGGCTGTCGATAAAGAACAGCCCGGACTCGGATAGAGCTTCGGCGACTATACCCATCGTGCGCGCGTCCGAAGTCACCCTGCTCCCCATGTGATTATTCATCCCAACCGCGGTCGGTATTTCCTCGATAGCTTCCCGGATGCGTTTTTTTATCTCCTGTGGCGGCAGTTTGATATAGATAGCGTGAGAGCCGGGATTGTGTTTGGGATAGTCCATCGGCTCCATGGGCATGTGGACGATTATTTCGATTTCCTTATCGGAGAGGGCCTGAACCACCTCGCCCGTGAACTCCTCGAACGGTATAATCGAGGCGGTATATGGGATCGGCAGGTCGATAAAGCCCGCAATCTTCTCCAGCGGATTGACACCGAAATCGTCGATTATCAACGCGACCACGCCGGTCAAGGGCTTTTCGGGGATTTCGCGGCTTATCGTGATTTTCCGCGTGATTATCCCGCCGACACCGGCCTCGATCACCACCTGACGCCCGAGCCGGGTTTCCACCGCGTCGATAATCTCGCCGCCGGCCTCGCGCCATGCGGACTGCACGATATGGTTGGCCATCGCCATGGGGAATGCTTTTGATATTCTGGCGAATATGTCGATACGATTGCCTTCCACGACCTCGAGTTTGTCGCCTTTCCGAATTCGGAGCCGGTCTTTGGGCGCGCCGAGTCTCGCGAGAGCGGCGTAAAGCGCGGAGTCCATCCCCGCTTCGGTTACATTGATATTATCGGGGCGGGGATAGACGCTTTCTTCGGGCATCTGATCCGGAATTTCCGCCATTTGGTAATTTGTGCCGGAGAGCGGCGGCGGCGGCGTTTCCGGATTTCAGACCTTTTGCCGCCGGGCACTATCCGGATCAAGGCATAAATAAGCCCGGCAACAATAATCAGACCGAACAGGACGGCCAGACCGATTTTTAGGCCGCGGGAAGGCTTTCTGGTTTTGCGATGTTTTCTGTGGAGCGTATTCGACATTCCAATCCTATTCGTTCGGCAAACGCGCGCTCGACTTCATTGTTCGAGGCTAAGCGTTTTAAAACGCTTCGTAATTAAGCCCTTTAAAGGGCTTGGACAAAATACTTTTAACAGGTCGAGCGTCTCGCTCGGCGGGCAATGCCCGCAGATGATGTGCTCAACCGACTTCGTCGGATTCGCTTCTTAATTAGAAATCTATCTAAAAGGTCGAGCGTCTCGCTCGACAATAACTTTCATGTAACATAGGGACATAAGTATTAAATATCAAACATCAA
>DAOWNU010000092.1 GCA_030642425.1 bacterium
ACGGAGGCCTGTCCTACCGGTAGGTCAGGCGTCCCTGCCTGACAGAAGGAAATTGTAATCGCGGAATTGAACGGGTTTGGGTAAGTGGAGAAATCGAGTTTTTCGGGTAAAGGCGCAAATTCCTCGATACTCGAAGGCACATGGTTGCCAAGCGAATCGACACGCATAGCGAGAGGATGGTATCTCGTGGTCGAAACGAGCTTGTAATTGCTCGAAAAGGCGAAATCGCCGTTCGCAAGTCGGCGCATATTGCCGGGTGTTTCGACCGAGCCGGGAGTAAAATAACGCAACGTCCATAACGTGTCGAGATTTAACCCGTCGAAATAAGCCAAACCAAGGTCCTCGTAAATGTCACATGCAACCATCAGGTTGCCGTTGGGTAGCTTTTCAATATCGTAAAAGCTGGATTCCACACCAAAGTTGTAGGTCCGCTCCCATAAAATATTGAAAGCCGTATCGATCAGGCAGACCCAAGGAACATAAAGAAAGGCGCCCTCGGGAAGCTTCTTGCCGAAAAGACAAATCGCGGAATCACCGGAGAAAATCGCGGTGTAAGGCACCGTGTTGTCGAGAGAGGGCCAGGCCACCCTTAGCGAATCGCCAGAACTGGAAAGGTGGACGAACAGGGGACGTTCCACCCAGAGGCTGTCCCACCAAACGCAGAATATATAAAAAGTGTTATCCGGGGCAATAAGGACTTCACTTGGCCCACAGAACACATCCCAATCGAATATTCTTGTCCACTCTGACTCACCTTCGACATCCAACCTGAGAAACCATATGCGAGTATCTGGATAGTCGTACCCGCCGAGGAGATATCCGCCATCGGGGCAAAGCGTGAAGATGAAAGGATCGGTATCTTCTATAATTCGGTATCGCTGAAGACTGACAATATTACCGTCAAGATCGGTTTTCAGTAATATCGTAGTGGCACTATCGACGAACGACTCACAACCCACTATTACAATATACATGCTGTCGTCGGTCAATTCGGAAAACCATGGTTTAAATCCGTAATAATCTATCGTTTCTAAAGAGTCTCCGCCAGCCGTGGTCCAGAGGATTCCTGCGGTCTGGGTTGTATAAAACGATAAATCGACAATCCAAGCCAGGCGCGTATCCGGGAGTTCGATGAAATCTTTGAAAACATCGTTTATTTCCGATAGATTATACGACCTATACCAACCCAAAGTATAGGTCGCGCACAATATAAGAAGAATTATAATTATAACAGGTTTCATTGAGATTTCTCGTTCCCCCGCTCCCGCGTGGGGCGCGTCTTCCCCGACGCTCCGCGTCGATAAGCCGTCATGTTACGAGGAGGGACACTCACTCCGTAATTTCCGGCTATTTTGATCATATTTCGCTCCAGCTCAATCATACCGAAAAATAACAAAAGATAAGAAATATCCAAGCATTTTCTAAAAAAATATTCTCCCCCTTTGCAGAGGAGGAGATGCCCGAAGGACAGAGGGGTCTAACATAAAAAAGGGCGGCCAATCGCTCGCACGCTGGCCGCCCCGAAAAATACGAAAGCGGGAGGGTCTCAGACCCTCCCCTACTCGATAATGTTCACGCGGAAAGGCATTATTGCCAGTGGCTCTCCCGGTCGATACATCGTCTCTATCTCTACTGCGGGGGCTATTATTTCTCTGATCGGCTCCGGAATTATCGATATAAATCCCGGCGCGGAAAGCTCAAAAGCGAACTCGAGAAAGCCTTTTTCCGCCGGATAGAACGTTATTCCAACCTCCTCCGGATCGACATCGGCCATTTTCGCCGCGACATCGATAGCCTCCGAAAGACCGGCGAGGCGGTCGATAAGGCCGTTATCGCGGGCGTCGGTGCCGTGCCAGATACGGCCCTGCGCGAGTTTTTCCAGCGAATCGCGCTCGAGGCCCCGGCCCACGGCGGCCTTGCCCGTGAAATCCTCGTAAATTCTCTCTATCGAGCGGCGGAACGCGGCGTAAGCGTCGTCGTCCATGCCCTTATACGAAGCGAAAGCGTCGGCGAGCGCGCCACGATACAGGCTGTCGATACTTATGCCGATCTTACTATAAAGTTCGCCGAAATGCGGCTTGAGAAATATCACGCCAATCGAACCGGTGATCGTGTTCGGGTCGCAGAATATAGAGTCCGCCGCCATGCTGATATAGTATCCGCCGCTGGCCGCGATCCCACCCATGCTCACGACTACGGGCTTCTCCTTTTTCGCCTCGACCATCGATTTCCAGATAATATCGCTGGCGAGCGCGCTTCCGCCGGGAGAATCGACCCGAAGCACTATCGCCTCGATATCCTCGTCCTCGACAGCGTCGTCGATAGCCTTGCTCAATGTCGCGCTCCCGATAGATTCATTGCCGCCGAATGGGTTTTTCTGCTCCGATTCGCCCGAATGGATCGAGCCAAGCCCGTAGATAACCGCGATCTTCTTTTTTCCGTCGAGGGCGTCCCTGCTCGAGGCGTAAGTCGCCGGGCCTATCAGCCTGTCGTCGTCATCCTCGACCATGTTCATTACCCGCTCTTTAAAATCTTGCGGGTATTCCAGACCGTCCACCAGTCCCCTGTCGAGCGCTTCCTGCGCGGAAAAAAGCCCGTAATCGACAATCTCCCTGACCTCATCCTCTGTCAGCCCGCGCCGCGCGGCGATATTGGATATCCAACCGTCGAACAGACCGTCGAGCAAGAGATCGAGCGTTTTCCGGAATTGTTCCGAGAATTTTTTGCCGGTTAATTGTTCCGCGGCGCCCTTAAAATCGCCCAATTGGATAACGTCCCAACCGATCCCGAGCTTTTCCGAAGTGCCGCCGAAAAACATTGGCGCGATCCCCATCCCGAGGAAATAGAGGTCTCCGGTGGGTGTTAGGAAAATAGAATCGGCCATCGAGGCGATCAGATATCCGCTCATGCCGGCGCTCTCGAGGTAGGCATAGACCGGTTTGCCGGACTCTTTGAATTTTGCGATAGCCCCGGCGAGTTCGTCGAGCTGGGCGAAATGCAAGGTCATGCCGCGTGTTTTCAAGGTCATCGCGGTTATATCGTCGTCGTCCGCCGCCGCCTCGATTCCCTTGATCAACTGCAGAAAATTGCTTTTCCGCTTGAATTTGAAGCCCTTGAAATCGTAACCGCCCCGTTCGGGATAAGCATTGGACAGATCGACGGTCATCACCGAGCCTTTGTGAACCTTGTGCGAAGAACCCGATCTAAAACTCGCCTGAAAGTGCATCAACAATGCGACCATGATGAAGATCACCACGAGCACAATTGCCAAAATGATAAGAACTTTTTTCATTATTCCTCCTGAATGAAATTGCCCTTCGATGTGTATGACGCATGGAGTATCGTCATCTCGGAAGGAGGATAAGCATTGAATACATAATGTCAAGTAGTTTTTACATTTAGTTCGACATTTTTTGCTAATATTTTTCGAACGAGTTGCTGATACTTCCAACACTTCTAATAAATCACTTGTCATAAGCGTTTTTTGCCATTATAATGTGTTTCGATTGCTGTTTTGTGGATTAATATCGCCCGATCGTCTTTAGACGCTTACAAGAGCAGCCCTTTTAAAGGCTTTGGGAAAGCGTTACTATCGGTAAAAGAGAATAGAAATTATCTATGAAATTAAAACAGGGCAAAATATATATATTGATGGTGTCTAACACACCCGATAGAAAACAAAGATGCCACGGTTTCGGTTTTATGGGTCGAGTAAGTCCAGACGAATTAAATATATGCGATATAGACAGATGGCATATGTATAATACAAACAAACAAGAAGATTGTGGGGATTCATATAAATTTTATCAGGGGACTGGCCCGATGGTTGAGCTTTTTGAGGTTACTATTGAGAACTTCAAGAAACTCGGTTTCGAGCTGCCGGATAATTTAGATTCGGATGAAAAGCTTATGGGCTACGCCAGAGAACGTTTTGGACATACTTATAAATGAGAAAATACAATCCATATAAGAACATCTTTTATTACTATCGAGGCCCATCCAATAAAAAGTCGGGTGAGTTCGATACGCAAATCGAAGATAATACTACTAAAGCACTAATAAATACTCTCGAAAACTGCTCAAGATATGTCGTGTCGGCGTTTATGAGTGATCTTGGAATTGAAATGGCCGGTTCAGAAAAAGTTTTCTTTGATCTTCAAGTGGCCGAAGAACAGAGCAGGCCCGATGCACTAATCCAGACAGGAGATTTTTCGATATTCGTCGAAAGTAAAATAAACGCGAAATTAGATAAATCTCAGATTGGAAACCATCTGAAAACGCAATCGTTAAATTACCTGATATGTATAACGCCGCGAGAAACGGATGTCGAAATAATCAAAGCTATTGGCGACGAAAGATTGCAATTTGTTACGTGGAGGCAAATATATTTATTCTTCAAAACGCGATTACGCCGATTAAAAAATCCAAAAGATAAGTTTGTTGTCGAGCAATTCATGGAATATCTGGAGGCGATAAATATGACTCCGTTCACGGGATGGCAAAAGAGGGATTTCGAGGCCTTTTTGAATATCGAAGACGACCCGAAAAAGGAATTGCGCCTGAGGGTAAAGAAAAAACTGAATCGATATATCACCGATTTGCGTCAACAGCTCCAAAACGATGGTGCATATACGCATCTCGAAGCGGATATCGGGAATATCCATCAGAAGGATAAACATACGTGGGGTGTTCTTTGTGCCCATCCGAAAAACCGAAAAATCGATAAGCCTCATTTTACTTTTGAACTCCATCCTCACGAATTCCGCATTGAGGTTAATATCGAGGGAATAAGACCTGCGAAACGAATGAAAAGGCTTATTGAATCTGATAGAGATAAATTCCTTTCTATTTTAAAAAAACTGAAAGGTTTCAATCTGTATATTACTAAAAGATTTCAGATACGGGTTCGGAAATGGGATGATACAATAAAATTTCGGTTATCGCTTGGGAAAGATATTTCATCTGAAGATGTGGAATATATATTGCATAAATTGGGGCAATACGATTATTTTCGCATTATTTGCGGCAAAACCTTTAAGACGGACGATCCTTTGTTAGGCGATGATTCGTTTTTACAAAAAAGCGTCGGCTATATGAAACAACTCCACGATTTCTACCTTTTTAGCGGCGGTAAGTAATAATTGCATCAGACATTCATTGGGATTTCACGAATCGACCGCGATATGTAGGGCGTTGACTGTTGAATTTATATCGGCGGCAGCGGCACGATTATTGCGGCAAGCCCGAACATCGCGGTTTCGGATATTTAACTTATTTGTAAATTACAGGGAAGGAAAATGAAAATACTCGAGGGAACGGGCGTTTCGCCCGGAATAGGGATAGCACCGGCTTATATTGTCGAACGGGGCGAGATTGTTATCGATGAAGAGTTTATCGCACCCGAAAAAGTTGTAGGGGAGATCGAACGGTTTCGCGCATCGATCCTGAAATCGAAAGAGCAGCTTGCCCGCTTGCAGGCCTCTGTGGCCAAAGCGATGGGCGACGACACTGCCGGAATTATCGAGGCCCAGCTAATGCTCGCCTCCGATGTTTCCGTGATCGATGAAACAGAGAAGATAATTAAGAAGAAACTGCTAACCGCGGAATCCGCTTTCGATATCGTCCTGCAAAGGAATATCGAAGCTTTGCAGGCTATCGAAGACGCCCTGATGGCGGACAGGGTTCACGACCTGCGCGACATTCGCAAGAGAGTGTTGATAAACCTGTTGGAACTGTCTCATCATACAATTCACGAAGTCCCGGAGGACCGTATCCTCGTTATCCAGCATCTCGCGCCCTCCGAAACGGCGCACCTATTTCACAATAAATTCGTGGGGATCGCGCTGGAAATGGGCGGAACGACCTCGCATGTCGCTATTATGACACGAACAATGGAGATCCCGTGTGTCCTGGGCCTCGACGGAATAACCGAACATATCCCATCCGGGAAAAGGGTGATTATCGACGGCACGAACGGCAAAGTAATTATCGATCCCGATGAAAAAGTTCTCGCGGAATACCGCGCGCTAAAAAATGCGAGAGAAAAACGGCGGGAGTGGATAGATCGTTTTATAGATAAACCCGCAGTTACAAAGGACGGGCATAAATTATTGGTCGGGGCCAATATGGAGTTGCCCGAAGAGGTCGAGTCCGTCCTGAAATACCGCTCGGACGGCGTCGGCCTTTTCCGAACCGAACTGATATATACAGATACAAAAAACCTCCCGGACGAGGAAAAGCAAACACGGATATATCAAACACTGGCGGACAAAATCGCCCCGAAATCGGCCATTATTCGCACGTTCGATATCGGCGGGGATAAATTCACCGAGATTCTGGGCAAAACCTTCGAGCAGAATCCCTTTCTCGGATGGCGGGCGATTCGTATCGGGTTGTCCAAGCCCTGGATATTGAAAACACAACTGAGAGCCATTCTTCGTGCGGCGTATAAACGGAATATCAAGATCATGTTTCCGATGATTTCCAATATAGACGAGGTGAAACAAGCAATCGGGTTGATAGAAGAATCGCGCGAGGAACTGCACAATAAAGGTATCCCATGTTCGGATAATCTCGAGGTCGGGGTGATGATCGAAATCCCGAGCGCCGCTCTTCTTGCGAGAGAGATCGCCAAAAAGGTGGACTTTTTCTCGATAGGAACGAACGATCTGATCCAATACACTCTCGCGGTTGACAGGGGAAATCAATATGTTCGCAACCTTTACCAGAGCTATAACCCGGCGGTCTTAAAGCTGGTGAACCACACGATCAAACAGGCGCACGCCGGAGGTATTTGGTGCGGAATATGCGGCGAACTTGCCGCCGACCCGAGAGCGACTATTATGCTGGCCGGTATGGGGATCGACGAGATGTCGGTCAACCCGCCTTCGGTTCCGAAGATTAAGGGCGTTATACGGTCTATTACAATTAAGGACGCGCGCCGGGTCGCCGAAGAGTGCCTGCATTTCTCGACTCAGGACGAGGTTCTCGGATACCTTAATAATATGGCACGCGAACTTCTGCCCGAAGAATTTTTCGACGGCTATACTTGCTGCGCAGACCGGCGCAAAACGAAACGCGGCGGTTCCAAATCTCGATAATCTATATTTAGAACGGAACGTCGTCCTCGGTTCCGGGGCCGGAGGCTTCCGGCTCCGCCGGTGAAGGTTTAGGCGTTCCCGAAGCGGCTGGCCTGCTCTCGCCACCGTCATTTCTATCGCTCCAATCGAGTTTCTTGATGGTCCACGCATTAATATCCACATTAACACGCTTCATACCGTTCTTATCCTCCCATGTCCTCTTCTTTATTTCACCCTCGACAAAAACGAGATTGCCCTTTTTAATATACTCCGAGACAAATTCCGCCGTCTTCCCCCAGCATACGACGTCATGCCACGTTGTTTCCTCCTGGAGATTGCCCTCTTTGTCGCGCCATTTACTGTTCGTTGCTACGGAGAAATTCGTAACAGCCTTTC
>DAOWNU010000189.1 GCA_030642425.1 bacterium
AATATTTGATTTTTAATATTTTTCAAACTACTATCTTCTAACTTCTATCTTCTGCATTTTCTAATATTGTGAGTTTTTCAGTGATCTCTACTTTCTATTCGGTGATAGTAAGTATCTCCAACACCACTCTGCGGTTGACGAGACGACCCTCCGGACGGCGGTTATCGCCAATCAGTTCTTTTAACCAATATCCTTCTTCGAAACGGCTTATTACCATTGGCTCTTCGGAACTTCTACCCTCATAACTTATCTCCACTCTGTGTTCTATCATCCAGTCTTGAAGTTCCTCGCTGGAATTCAAATCGAGGCGTGTCATCAAGCCGCTTTTAAGGTTTTCATATTCTTTCTGCGCCCTCTCGAGAGCAAGCTCCCTGTTCGCCTCGTCGGTGCCCACTATATCGGTATGACCGACCACTATGGCCTTTATGCGCGCGTTGGGGCCGAGATATTTTACTCTCTCGATAAGGTTCTGGGCAAGATTCTCCACTCTGGCCTCGAGATATTCAGAGGTTGCGTTCGATTTCCCGAAATTGAAGTTTATCAAGAACAGTTCCTTGCGCTCCTCCTGTTCGTCCACTTTGACAGTAACCGGATCGGACAGTGCGGTAACCGTCTGTCCATATTCGTCGCTCACGAAGACCTCTGCAAAATAATTTTTATCCGGATCGGGCGCTTCGCCCCTCGTGCCAAACCAGTTCCATTCGACCATCTTCGGGGGCATTCCCTTGCCCGTTTCGAGCACGGTGAACGGCGTTTCCGAGCCTTCTTCGCGAATAACTACCGCAAAGGAGTCTATCTTTGTTTCGGAAACTACAGTATCGATAGTGATTTCGGTCGTGCCAAGGTCCGTGAACTCCAGAGTTTCGCCGGAGAGTGTCGAACCACGGGGCCTGAACACGATAGCGTCCGCAGAAACATACGCTTCGACGCGGGGCGTTTCCTCGTCGCCGTCGGAAGAGACGACAAGGAATCTATTGCGGAGCCAATCCGGCGCCCATTCGAGTGAGATATCTCGAAAATTGGCCGCTCTTATATATGCATAACGCCGGCTATCTCTGTCGCTCTCAGCCGAATAACCGTGAAATATCACGTGAAGCTGCGGGTTATCCAGCAAAACGGAATACATCTTCTTCAGATTGGCTTTGAAATCGATTCTGTCATCACGTTCGGGCAGAAGCCCAAAATCTTCATAATAATAAGTGCCTATCTTTTCCGGCCCCTGAAGACTCGCTCCCAACTCCACCACGCGGTTCTCTTCCTGAATAAGAACACGGTCCTTCTCTGTAACTTTCGTAATCCTCTCCGAAGATTTATCGTAACCCTCCTTAACCACGATTAGCTGTTTCGAATCAACACCCCTCGTAATAAGCTCTTCCCGAACAGCGTTCGCTCTGGATAGTGCAATATCATCGCCCAATTCCCACTCTGTTTCACTGTTATAATAGCCGCGCAGTTCGAGCCGGACATCGGGATTCTTTTTCAATCTGGCGGCTATAATATCGAGAGTAGGCCCGAAACGGCTGGCACTGATGTTATCCGAGTTATGCAAGAAATGAACCGCCGGGATCATCGGGATCTCCTCGCGCACCTTGGAAACAGTGGATATTATCAATTCATTCTTGCTCGTTCGGATCGTGCCCGTCTCCGGCGGATTGAAACAAGCCAGTCTCGAAGTGCCGGTGTTGTTATCGTAGTCGTATTCCAATATTTTTTTCTGGAGCGATGGCACCTTTCCGCCGAGATCGTTGGCGGCAACGAAAAGATCGTAGTATTGTCTTGTTTCGGGCAAGAAATGAAGCATAACCTGCTTGCTTTCCCCGATGTCGAGTTTATCGATCACAACCTTATCGACAACACGCCCCTTGCCGTCTTCGATGTAATACATACATACAGGGATATTCTTCGCGTCCATATCCCCGATATTAGAAACTGTAGCATAGACCGTGGCCTCATCCCCGACCGACACGAGTCTGGGTATCGTCTCGACACTGTTCTCGTCCACAATGAAATCGGTGATTATCCTTATCGGCTGTTTCATCCCTATCTCGAAAGAGACCTTGTGATTCTGGCCTATCTCCATGGGCGCTTCGAGAGGCATCTGCACGGCGTAATCGATACCAATATCCCAGCTTCCGCGTGTTCTCAAAGAGAGTCCGGCTGTGATAAAATCGCTGCTTAATCCCGCGCGAACTCCTATCATTCTCTTGACTAACCACGATTCCGCACCGAAGGAATAGGTCATTTCATCGCTAATAGTCTCATTGGAGGTGACCGGTATTTCAATTTCGACGGCGGGAGTGACATAATTCATAAAATTATAGGAAAGACCGACCCTAACCGTTCTGGGATAAGTGCCGCCCTCTGCGCCGCCGCGAATGGATATATCAGGCTCTAATATATTGTATGCGCCAAGCCCTATCGAGAAGGGGCCAATTTCGCCGAGGACATTCAAATCCGCGCTGTAGGCGATCTTCGAATAGCCATTCTGAAAAAGCGGGTCGTTATGATCGAAATCCTCCGAAAAATTATTGATATTATATTCTACACGATACAGGTTTCCGTTCATCGCCGCGGCGATCCTCGCATTTAGAGATTTTGCCGATTTACGCTTGAGCCGCCAAAGCTCGGTCCCGAACGATAAAGTCGCCTTCTGCTGGCCGAATATCTCGTGAGTAAAATAGCTTACACCAACACCATAAAACATCTTCCCCCATGTGTATGGCGAGAAGAAAAGCGATCCTTCGTTCATGGAGGGGATATTCGCGCCGGTATAATATCTCGTGTAGCTTCCCACAAGCTGTGTTCGGCTCAATCGGATCAGACCGGCGGAATTCGCCGAGATAGCGTTCGCGTCGTCGCCGATGCCGGAGTATGCTCCCGCCATACCGGAGGATCGGGCGCTCTGCTGGACCAGAAATTCCTGAGCGGTAAGACATGATACGACAATAAAAAAGACACAGATTGAGAATAGCAATTTTTTATGGCTCGAAAGCGGCATTACCGCTCCTTTCAATATTTCCTTTTTCCCGTTCAGAAACCGGGTCCAAAGTGGCAAACAACGATCTATATATCAGCGCTCATCTGGCGAGAACAACCGTCCCGCCGCAGAGAGTAGAATTATTCGAGGCTTTGGTAACCGTGTATAAATATATTCCGGGCGGCATCGGCCTGCCGGAATTATCTTTGCCGTCCCATATCCATTTGCCGGCGGCGCTTCCCTCGCGGACATGTCGGCCATCGGCTGTATATATTTTGACACTCGTCGGCTCGATATCGCCGGTGTATATTGTAACATCGTCATAGAAACCGTCGCCGTTCGGCGTGAAAGGTTTTGGAAGCGCCGTGCATCCCGCATCCATGAGAATGAAGGAGAAGACGAACTCGTTTTCCATAACGTTTGCGGGGCCGTAATCTCCCGCATAATCGGACGCCGAAAGAAGAACCACCTCTATCGAATCGGGCGAGAGCCAGCTTATGCCCGCCGAGGCGAGATCGATAATTATCCTGTCCGCAAAAACCTGCAAGGGCGCATCGCCCCACTCGAACGGCTCTCCGTCCACCGTCAGGGCTACCGTCGCGGGATCGATTCCGCTAATGTCTTCCGCGAGGGACAGTTCGATCCGCTCCGGCGATTCTACAACCTGCGTGCGATCCTCGGGAGACGTCCCGATAACTTCGGGCGGGTCGAAATCCGTGATGAACGTTCCCAATACCGCGTCGCAAGGGTTGCCAAGCATATCCCGCGCGGAAACGCCGACCGAGATAATAAGTCCGCTCTCCCAATTATCCGGCGGATAGAGAATAGCCGTATCCCCCGAAAAAATCAGT
The DNA here is from genome assembly GCA_030642425.1 of bacterium. Classification (GTDB taxonomy): domain Bacteria; phylum UBP14; class UBA6098; order UBA6098; family UBA6098; genus DAOWNU01. Next base: position 3,829 of record DAOWNU010000189.1, read on the forward strand.
TCATCTTCGGAAAAAATCAGGTCTCCAGCCACAATTTCCGTCGCGGAGAGGTCCACGCCGTCGTCGTCGCAGATTATTATCCTTATCTCCTGATCGCGCAGATGAGTAATTGCGCCGTCGAAAGGCTCGATCAAGCGGAGCGCCGGGCCTTCGGAATTCGCGATAAAAGACCATAAATATATTGTATCGTTCGCGCCGCAAATTCCCGCCATGTCCGCAAGTTCAAGCTCGACATCGATAGAACCCGACAAATTTAACCCGTTGGCGTCGAGGATCAGCGAATCGCCGCGCAATTCCATTTCCGGGTTGTCGAGTGTAAATTCATGCCCGGCAACGGATAAAGCCAGAGCGTTAAGGTCGAGTCCCGCAAGCTCATCGCCTATAAGTGCGCCCACGGTAAGCTCTAACGGAGATACTATCTCTCCATTCCGCGGCACAAAGTCATCGGCAAAAGGTGGCGAGTAATCTATTATCACGTGTATTTCGATATCGTCGATAACGTTGCCCAGCGTATCGGCAAGGCCCGACAACATAATGATATGCTCGCCCTCGCCGAACTCTCCCGCCGGGAATGCCGCGATAACCGAATCGCCCGAGACGGTTATATGCTCCGAAGAAAGATACTCGTCGTCATATTCGACAATGACGTCTTCCAACTCGATACCGAATTCGGAATTTATCATAAACGATACCCACAGCGGATCGCACGACACGATCTCGCCGTCGAAGGGCGAACTGGAAACCACGCTTATCTGCGCGGGATCGAGGATAAGCGCGCCGTTAAGCTCATTGGAATTGGGGCAGCCGTCCGCCAGATCGGCGGCGTAAAGACTAATCTCTTCGCAGTCATAAAGTTCGATTCCGGCAATTTTCGGGGCGAAAACAACGTTATCCACCTCAATTGTCACAGCAGAATCCTCCGGTATAAACACATTCCCCCCTATCGTTACTCGCAGGGACGTAAAATCGACACCGGCGTGTTCGTCGGCAACCGTCCACCGGAGCCGTTCTTCTGGCCCGCGGATCGTGTTTTCATGAGGCAAGTCCAGTTCTATCACG
>DAOWNU010000072.1 GCA_030642425.1 bacterium
CCGGCATCGACGAAATTGACTTCGGGAGGAGAGACCTCGAAATTGGCGTAATGCGCCGTGAGCGTGCATGCCGTATCGACGAGAGCCTCGGTTGCGGAGGAGAACGTATCGAGAACCTCGACTCCGCTCCAGCGGAGGAAAGACAGCCGGCTGCTTCCTGAGATAACGATAGGCGGCGCGGAAACCGGCGCCCATGCGTGCGGCGTTTGCCAGCCTTCCCCCTCGAATTCCGGGAGACCGAGCGCGCCGGAATCCTCGATTTCGAGCCAGTAGCGCAATTCCCAACCGGCGTTCTCGGTAACAGGCGCGTCCATGCGGCATCGAGCGGGATTGTCCCCGCCGGAATAGGAGCCTTCACCGGCGCCCGTCCAAAAGTCGAAAATCCACGCCACACCCGGTATAACTAACTCGCTGTCCGGCTCGACACCGAATTCCACGCTGTCGCCGTGAGGATACCAACCCTCTCCCGAAGCGGCGCCGTGTCCGCCGTCGTTCACAAGGAGATAATTCTCCCTCACCCATCCAGCGGTCTCCTGAACCGGGCCGTTCACGCGGCAATAGGCCGAACTGTCCGGGCCGGAATACGCGCTGTCGCCCTCGCCGAGCCAGCCGTCGAAAACGAAACGAATATCGGATGTCGAATCGATAATTGTGGGCGAAATCCCGAACCAAGCGGTGTCCCCGAGGGGATACCATCCGCCGCCGGTAATCGTGCCGCGGCCGCCGTTGAATACTAAAACCATACATTCCGTCCGCCATTCTGCTGTCTCATGGAGGGGCGAACCGGGATGAATCCAGAGCGAATCGTCGGGGCCGGTGTATGAACCGTCGCCCTCGCCCGACCAACCGGTGAAAACATGTCGGATAAGGCCGTCGGTTATTATTGTCGGACGTATCTTAAGAATGGACGAATCTCCGGCGGCGACCCAGCCGTCGGTCTCCGCCGCGCCGTATTCGCTCCAGACAGATACGCGATAGAGCGTATCCCAATTGGCGGTGATCGTCTTCGCGGCATCGACAAGAAGCGTGCACGGATTGGAAGAACCGGCATAGTCGCCCGACCACGAATCGAAAATATAGATAATCGAGTCGCCGACAGAAATCGAATCGGGGGATACAAAGCAGAACGCCGAATCGTCCCGGTCGAACCAGCCGCTTCCACCCGCTGCGCCATGAGCGGAGACGACATCGACAAAATACTGTTGAATATATAATGCCGTTATTGTTGTATCGCCGACCGGGCGTATATCGCGGGTTATTTCGGGACTGTCTTCCCATGTGTCGAAACGATAGCGGGACTCCGCGGTCGCATCCTCGAACGGCGGCGCGGAAGCGATATGAGGACTGTTGCGCGGAACCGTAATCACCGCGCCGTCCGGATAATCGACTGCATCCAGCGAGAGTGAATCCGCGATTGGGCTGGTCAGAGTTATCTCGACCTCATCCTCGACAACAACCGCCCTGTTTCCGGCGATTGCGGAAAATTCCGGCGCGCTGACGTGCGAAATACCAAGGTCGAATGGCGAAATGCCCCCGGCGTTCGCAATCATCCTGACACAAAACAGGATAACCGGGCCTTCGACGACATAGCCTATAGTCCGTTCGGCGGTGATATTCACTCGAATAACGCCCCCGCCGAGGTCTTCGGTGGCCGCGTTAAGAACGTCCCAGCCTATCCCGCATTCGTGGACATCGCCAAAATCGAGAATTCCTCCGGCGAATGTCAGCGACATATTCAGCGTATCGATATTCAGCGGCTCGTTGGCAATCGCGATAATTTCTATCGAGGCCGTATCGCCAATTGCGGCCCAGAGAGAATCGGTGGCGTCGATTCCCGCTCCGGTATAAACAGCGGTCGCGGTCATCGCCGAATCGACACGGACCGTTGTTGCCGGGTTTGTGGAGTCGGCGAAAAGGCCGCCCGTCCAGTGGTGGAACGAAAAATCTTCGACGCCCGAAGGAGCGGATATTCCCGCCCAGACGCCGTGCAAATACCAGCCCTCGCCCGAAATGACGGGAGCGCAGCCGCCGCAGCCCGTGTAGTCCGTGGAAAGATAGTGCTCCACAGCCCAGACCGCGTTCTCGATAATATGTCCGCCCATTTCGAGCGACGCCGGATTATCGGGGCCGGTGTAGCTGCCGGTTCCGGCGCCCTGCCAATGATTAAATGTATATCTATCGCCGCCCACGACGACATTTTCCGGCTCGACGGAAAATTCGACCACGGTCGATTCGAGATACCAGCCGTCCCCAGAAACCGCGCCAAATGGCGATTCGACTTCGAGCAAATATTTATTTCTATAACCTGCGGTGAATGTCGAGTCCGATGCGGGGGCAATGTAATGTGTCCTCGGCTTCTCGTCCGACCACGCGAAAAATTCTTTTCTGTGGCCATCGCCAAAATCCTGCGTTTCCGAGGCGCCTATCTGATGCATCAGGCCGGAAATCCATTCGCAATTATAGGGCGAGTCATATTCGGCGCCGTCGATCGTAACAAAGCCGCCGAAATCGGTCTCGATAACAACGCTGATAATGTCCGTTATCACGATTTCGCCGTCCGTGGGAATTCCCGCGGAAAGGTCGCGCAACGGAGTATGGAAATCGAGCGGTATTGTCCCGGATGTCGCGGAGACATAGAAAAGAAGTGTCAGGAGCGTGTCGCCGTCGTGGATTGTCATTTCGGTGTCGGATATCGCCTCGATAGTGCGAAGCCCCGCCGGGCCGGTAATCGAGTGCGCCGTCCAAGGGTGCGAGGCATCGACAGAATTGTTCAGGCTCGCTTTTTCGGCGTCGAATGTGACGGAGAAATTTATCGTATCCGCCGGTATCGGGTCGCCGTGGAAAATAACGTGCACCGCGACAAAGCCGTCGCCCTCCGCCGGTATCGAATCCGGTGGGCCGAAAAGGAAATTCGCGGGTGTTTCCGAATAGACCGCAGTCCAATTCTGTGGCGCGTGAACAATTACCGCAGTGCTGTCGGAGTATCGGTCGAGAATGTCGCCCTCGCCGTCCCAATAAATGAAATAATACCGGTCCAAACCGTCGATTACGGAATCCGGGGCCTCGATAGATGCCGTGTCGCCCTGCGCGAACCAACCCTCGCCCTCGAGAACCGGGGCAACCGGCGTTCCGGTGTAATCGAGTTCCAGATAATGGTGGCTTTCCCAATGAGCGGTCTCGGTTATCGGCCCGTTCATCGTTGCGAGCGAAGGGTTCGCCGTTCCGGTATATGAGCCGTCGCCGTCGCCTGTCCAGCCGGTAAATAAATGGTAGCTGTTGCCTTCGTGGACGGAATCCGGGGCAACGGAAAAGGCGGCTTCGACACCCGGATTGTAATAGTCCTCTCCGGTCGGCGTCCCGAAATCGGTAATAATCGAGAGCAGATATCGAACATCGAAATTTGCGGTAAAAGTAGTGTCGCTATTCGGTGAGACGTCGTGTCCTCTCGCGCCGAGGTCGTCCCAATCCGTGAACAGCATCTGAATACCCGGTTCCGGATACTGAATCGAATCGACTGAAATCGTGTGCCCGGACAGGGCCGTCCAATACGAAATACGCGGCGCGGGCCACGTTTCGTCGTCGATAACGACCAGACCCTCGAATGGACCGGTCGTAACTTCGACTTCTATCTGACCGGTGATTATCACGATACCGGAATCGCACGCGGCGCCGAACAGGTCGCCCGACGGCTCGCTTAAGAAAATCGTATCCTGAATAATGAAAGCCGGATCGGCGATAAAACTCAATATGCAAAGTGTATCTCCCGGCTCGACCGGCAGGCTGCCGGTTGTGTTCGCTTGTATCAGAACGTGGCCGTTTTCGCCCGAAGTTAGGTCGGTGCCGGTCAGTTCCTCCCACGGAAGACTGCCCTCGAGAATCGCGGAATAGGATATCGCCATGCTGTTGAAATGCACGTGAATACTAATTTCGCCCAATTCTGTGGCGGTGGGAATCTCAAAAATTATCGGAACCTCGAAAAGCTCCCCCGGCGGGATTAGAGTCGTCTCCGGTATGTCCAGCGCGTAGGTGAACGGCACGTTGGCATAGACCGCGCGGATAGTTTCCGGCTCGGTTATATACGCGTTGGCATTGTGGTTGAAACGGTCGTCGATTGTGCCGCCGGACCACCATGCAAAATAGAACCTCGCGCGGGACTCGTCCACCACGCTGTCCGCGGATATTGGCGTCCATTCGCCCTCATTCGCCCAGCCCTCGCCGGTAAGAGTCGGCGTCGAAGTTCCCGCGCCCGTGAATTCGAGTTCGAACCAGTGCTGCTCCTGCCATTGCGCCGTTTCTGTTATTGGCGTATTCATCGTGCACGTGGCGGGATTGTCCGCGCCTGTATAGGATTCGTCGCCGATTCCTTCCCAGCCGGTGAAAACATGCCTCGACAGGTCTTCCGTAACAATTTCCGGGGCTACGGAAAATCCGGGCGATTCGCCCCGGTCGAACCATCCGCCGCCCGAAGGCGTGCCGTAATCGCTTATAATATCGAGATATAGCAGAGTATCGAAGAGCGCGGTGAATGTCGAATCGGAAATCGGGTGAACGTCGTGGAATCTGCTTCCGCCGTCGCTCCAGCCGTAGAACCGCGCCATCTCGCCGGTAGTGAGCGGATTCAGGGAATCCGCGCCGATATTCCGCGCTTCCGCGCCCGTCCATGTGTCCGAATAAGCCGCCGGATACGGCGCGCCGTCGATCCAAACCGAATCGCCTTCATAGCTTGTGGTTACAGTTATCGACACGTCCTCCGGAACGAACTGCACATAACCGGTGTCGGTGCGCGCGTCCGCGAAGGCATACTGGAAATTATCGAATGTCAGCGTGTCGTAGCCCGAAGCGCCGAAAGTTGCCTGCATCCGAAAATAGAACAGTGTTTCGGGCGGTTCGACATTCAAAACGCTACCCGGAGCGTCGCCGAAAACCGTAACCTCGTCGGTGCCGGTGGTTGCGGTCAACTCGGCCCAGGGTATCACAGTGGGGACAAGGTCGTTGAAAATCAGCTTGTCCTCGTCGAAGTGCATCGTGAATTTAAAGCTATCGACCGGATATTCCACATCGGCGTCGAGAATGGCCGGGATGAGGAAAACATGGCCGGGGTTCACCATCGTGAAAGGTTCCGGGAAAACTTCGAGCATGGGATTGACCAGATAGTGGGCGATTATCGTTCGCGGAAAATCGGGATTAACAAACCATGTGCTCGCGTCGGTGCTGTCCCGCAGATGCCCGGCGGCATCGACCCAGTATTCGAAGAAATACCACGCGCCCTCCACAAGCAAGGATTCCTGTGTCATAACATAGACTGAATCGTGGGCATCGACCCACCCACCCCCGGGATCGACCCAACCCAGCCCGACCTGTGCGGGAACTCCGGCGCCGCATCCGGTATAATCGAGTTCCAGCCAATAGGACGTGTCCCAGACAGTGTATTCGTTGATAGGCTCGATCATCTGAACCCAGGCGGTGTCGTTATTTCCGGTGTAGCTGCCGGTTCCCTCGCCTTCCCAACCCTGAAATATATGGCGGATAAGTGAGTCGATTCCCTCGTAAGCCGTATCCGGCCAGGCCTTAATTAGCGCCCAATCCCTCGGCGAATACCAGATGCTGTCGGGGTGAAGCGGCGAGCAGTTGCCGTAAGATGGGCAGTGAAGTATAAGTTGATACAGCGTATCGAAATAGGCGATATATTCGAGAGTGTCGTCGGAGACGCTTATCAGATGCCTTTTCGCGCCGCCGTCCGACCAGCTGCGATAGAGATATTTTACACCGAGGCCCGGCGTCTGCACGCTGTCGGTATCGATATAATGCAGTTCTTCGACTTCCCAGTGGCCGATATAAGGGGACATTGTGTGGATCGAATCGTCAATCGTGATCCAGCCGCTGTCGAATTCCGTCCGAACGGTGATATTCAGGCCAACATAAAAAGTAACTTGCAGCTTGTGGTCGGTTCGGACATCGGACAGCCCGATCATCATAGTATCGTCGGCGTTGAGAACATTGTCCATATAAAGCCCCACCGCAAACCAGTTGTCGTCGAGTTGAGCCTGTAAATCGTCGATACCGTCTTCGTTAAGGTGAACCCGCAAAGTTCCCGCCCCGGCGACACTTACCGAGTGAAAATATGTTTTGTTTCCGATATTGCCGCCAAGTGCGTCGCTGAGATTTGTGATAACCGGACCAAGCCCTCTTCCCGAAGGCTCGGTGCTGTTCAAGAGCATATCGTCGCACCCGAGCTGCGGCGACCAGCCCGTGCTGGTATATAGCGTATCGACTATCAGAATCAGGGTTGCATTGTTTATCGAAGCCGTGTCCGGGATCGACTCGATATTGAACTGAAGAACGGTGCAAACCTTTTTTGCCTGACCGCCCGTGAGTCCGCATCCGTCGTTTCCCCGGAAAACCATCATATCGGTCTCGTCATTGGCAAAAAGAGCAATTCGCCAGGCGCAATATGTTGGGAAAACCCCTTGCTGGTTCCACAAACAATCGTCCCAGGAGGCGTCCAATAATGTATCGGTTATAGTTTCGGCATGACCCGGTAATTCCGGGAATAAAATACCGCTGTCCGAAATTGCGACAGCGGAAAGAGCGATACAGAGATATGTTAGAATTAGTAATGCTACTTGCTTTCTCACGATATATTTCTCCTTACTAATAATTTATCGATACAAAACATAATAATATAGTTAAACATGGTTGAAATTCAAGATTATAAATTAAATTATAATATGTTTTTGCGTTGTTCATCTTTTTATTATTTCCAAAATTGAATTCAGCAAAAGGAAAGCTCGATAAAAAAACTAATGTCGAAGTCCTAATGGCGAATGTCTAATCCCAACTCACCCCCACTGGATTCCGTCTTTTGACGGAATTACAGTCAACGAGAAACTCAAACAGCGCAAGATGCACGCGTACAGTGTGTTTGTCGGCGTTTTCGACCGGCTTATTCGCTTTACTATTGTTATTAGTAGCTATAATATAATTCGATACCGCTATATTATTGATTTATTCTGTTTTCCTTTTCGTATTTATAGGTATATTTTTTATTGATATCGACTTTCTTCATAAAATTATAGCTTTACTATTTATTATTACAGCAATTATTTTTTAAAAAGTAGCTTGACTTTTATATTGGGTATGCCTACTTTCATATAAAGAAAGGCAGTATTCTTTATAAGTCAACATATATTTTAAGAAAGGAATATCATAATGTTAAAAAACAATGCGTTCACCAAAGATGATGATGGTCAACATAGAGAAAGGCTCGATTCATTAAAAAAGGGAATCGTTGAATTCGGTCCAGGTATAGGTTATTTGCCAGAGGATATCGCAAAAATCCTCGATTATATCGGAAGATACAAGGAAATTTACGATACGGCAAAGGCTGAATCGATAGAAGCGGAAGTAGTTCCTATCGCGATTCAGCAATATTTGAAACCGACGCAAAAGCAACTATATCGCTGCCGCAAGTTTGTCCGTGGAGAATCTATCGAGGCCGATGCGGAATTGAAAGATTACCTTATCGAGAGATTTATGCTCGCGGTAAAAGTCCCGAAACGCCGGACGGAGATGATTGCGATGGCGGAAAATATGGTCGAGGGATACGATTCGCTTCCGGCGGAGCGCCCCGACGTTTTTTTCACGCCGGTGCCGTTCGAAGCCTTGCGCGAGCAATTGACATTACTGAAAGCCGCGATGGCGCCGGCATCGCGCGAACGCGCAGAAAAAAAGGCCGCGAGAGCCGCAAAGCGGGAATTTCGAGAAGAGGGCAACCGGATGTTGCGCAGGATTTATTTTCGCGCCGTGTCCTTCTGGGGGATAAACGAGTTGAATCTGGCGAGGCTCGGAATGCTCCCGAAATCGCAGATATGGACGAAAAAGAAAAAATAAATAAGCCCGAATGACCGGGAGGGGGAATTAATTTTAAAATTTGAGATTGCGACGCTTCGCTTGCGATGACGGTGCATTCCTCTCGTTACTCCGCTCTGCGGTGTAACGTTTTGGGCGACGCTCCGCGTCGATGGGGCGGGATGGGAGAAATTAACTATCAAAGTTTTCTTGGAAC